>JBDTIR010000464.1:0-4912 GCA_039936275.1 Isosphaeraceae bacterium
CGCCCCCCGCTCGCCGGGAACGTGCGAATCGAGATGATTTCTTAACGATCAGTCGTCAGTCTTCAGCCATTTTCGGTTCCGGATCGCTCATCAAAGCGCTTCGAGAAGGGGTCTTCCTTGAAGGGACAAAGGAGTTATTCGATGCGGATTCCGATGCGGGCGGGCTACCGCCTCGCTGTTGCCGGCCTGGGCCTCGCGGCCTTGACGCTTCTTCCGACTCTTGGCCTCGCGGCCGTGCCGGTCGAGAAGACGCTGCCGGGGACCACGTTCGCGTTCGCCAAGGCCGAGAGCGTGGCCAAGTTGCGCGCGGCCTTCCAGAGCAGTCAGATGGGCCACCTTCTGGTCGATCCGGCGCTCAAGGACTTGAAGCAAGACCTTGCCGCCAAGCTTGACTCAGCGACCAAGAAGGTCTCCGAGGCCGTCGGCATGACTCCGGCCGAACTGGCCGAACTGCCCCAAGGGCCTGCGTCGATCGCCCTGGTCAGTCTGGACAACGAGAAGACGCCGATTGCCGTCTTGCTCTCGGCCGACGCCGGCACGAACGACAAGAAGGTCGAAGAGGTGCTCGCCCGCGCCACCGCCAAAGCCGAAAAAGACGGCGGCACCGTGACCACCGAGACCTTCCAGGGGGCGAAACTGACCGTCATCCGCTCGCCCAAAGCCGGCGACAAAGACGAACCCCCGTTGATCTGGACCCGGCACGGCAGCATCTTCCACGTCGCCACCGACCTGAACGTCCTGAAAGATCTGCTCACTCACGCCGACGGCCGCGACGGCTCATTGGCCGACAACGCCAATTACCAGGCAATCCAGAAGAAGCTCGGTCGTGACCCCCAGACAACCTGGTTCGTTGATCTGACCCGCGCCATCAAGCTCTTGACCCAGGCCGCCGCCGCTCAAGGTGGCAACGCCGAGCAGATCATCGCCCAGCTTCAGCTCACCGGCCTGAACGGCCTGAAGGGGCTCGGCGGCACCTTGGCCTTCAACGTGGACAATTTTGACCTACTGTCCAAGATCGTCCTCTCGGCCCCCAAACCGGCCCAGGGACTGCTCAAGATCGCCTCCTTGCCTCCGGTTGGTTTGCGGCCACAACCTTGGGTTCCCGCATCGGTCGCCAGCTACCAGTCGTTTAGCTGGGACCTGGACAATGCCTATGTCGCCATCAAAGACCTGCTGGACATGTTCCTGCCCGGTCAGATCGAGGCGATGGAGAAGCAAATCAGCGGCGCAGACGGCGCCCCTCTGAGCTTCCAAAATGACGTTTTCGGTCCGATCGGCGATCGGATCACCGTCATCAGCGACTTCAAGAAGCCGATCACCGAGAAGAGCGAGCGGATGCTCTTCGCCGTCTCCCTTGAGGACCAGAAAGCGTTCCAGGCGAGCTTCCACCGTATCCTCTCCCTGGCCAAGATCATCCCCCAGAAGCGGGAGTTCCAGGGGACGACGATCTATGACTTTGACGCCTCCGGCTTCACCATGCCAGGCGGCAACGCCCCCTTGAAGGGCCCGATCAGCGTGGCGATCGCTAAGGACAGCGTGTTTATCACCACCGCCGTCTCCTTGCTCGAACAGGTACTTCGCCCGGGCGGCCCGCCCCTGGCCGACAGCCCCGAGTTCCAGGCCGTCGCCCGCCAGTTCCCCGAGGCCACCAGCACCCTCTCGTTCCAGCGTCCCGAGGAGTCGGCCCGCTTACTCTATGACATGGTCAAGAGCGGCCAGCTCGGCAAGGCCCTCGAAGGAGCCAAAGCCCCTGACGGTGGCAACCTCGATCTCAAGAAGCTCGGCGAGGCGATCGACCCGGACAAGATCCCTGACTTCTCCGTCTTCACCAAGTATCTGACCCCTGGCGGCGGCTTCGGCCTCACCGACGACGACGGCGCGGTCTTTACCCAGTTCACCCTCAAGAAGCCCAACCCTTGAGCTTCGAATCAAAGAGCGGCCAACCCCTCGTTCGGAGGGGTTGACGCCGTCAACCCGACCTCCAACCTTTGACGCCGGCCCGATCTCCTTGATCGGGCCGGCGTTGTTCGTTTTGCGCACAAGAGGCTCAAGCCGTAAAGTCGTTGCGACCGATCTTTGGGTAAAGGACGTTAGCCCAATCGAGGAGCGGGCCGGGTGCCGAGCACCCAAGGGCCTTTTGGTTGTTGGGGTCGGTTCTGGAGGTGATTCGATGTTCGACCGCAAGCGGGGCGGAGCGTTCCAAGGGTGGCTCAACGGACCTCAAGGCCCCAGCCGGCTGGCCCGACGCCCAGCCCTGGAACCCCTGGAAGGTCGCCAACTGCTGGCCGCGACCATTGGACCTCTCGGGCCGCTCTCGGTCCCGGCCACCGTCGGCTTTCAACTTCCATTGAACGGTGGGGCCGGCGGGGCGCAGACCTACACGGTCAGTTCCAGCAACGCCGACGTCAAGGCCACCGTGGCGAACGGCAAGTTCCTCACCATTGGCGTCAGCCACAGCTCCAGCGGCGCTACCGATCCTGCTTTCGCCGGTTCCTTGACCTTCCAGCTCTTTGACGACCTGACCCCGCTGACGACCTCCAAGATCGAGCAACTCGTCACTCAAGGGTTCTATGACAGCGCAACCGATCCGAGCGCCTCGAAGGCGACCACGCCGCCCTCTCAGTTCCCGTCCAAGAACTTCTTCCGGATCGTCCCCGACTTCGTGATTCAAGGGGGTTCGCGCAGCGGTGACAACACCGGCTCGTCCGGCGTCCCCGGCTTCCCGTTCGATGACGAGTACAACCAGCAGCTCGTCTACAACGGCACCGGGCAGCTCGCGATGGCCAACGCAGGCAACGACACCAACGACTCGCAAATCTTCGTCACGCTGGGCTCGCCCCGAAACCTCGACTTCAACAAGACCATCTTCGGCCAGCTTGTCGCCGGTCAAGACACCCTGGACAAGATCGCCGGCGTGGCTCGCCAGCCGGCCAATTCGACCAACTCCGAGGGTTCGACTCCCGTCACCCCGATCCTGTTCACCTCGACCACCCTTTCGGACACCAACCCCAACGGCGTGATTCATCTCGACGCCACCCGGGCCACCGCTGGCGAGGTCTCCAACCTCACGATCACCGCCACCGAAACGGCCACCGGCATGACCTCCACGGTCACAGTTCCCGTCACCGTGTCGGCGAACGTCGACGCCCAAGGGAAGCCGATCAATGAGCAGCCGTTCCTCAATCCGATCGTCAACCCAACCGTTGGTCTTGACCAGACCGCCGTCTTCAAGCTCGACGCCGTCGACGCCCAGGCCACCGACACCCTGACCTATATCGTCGGCGGCGCTCCGCCTGCGGGCCAGGGGCCGAGCCTTCCCTTGCCGACCGTCCAGAGCGCCACGGCCACCGTGGACGCCAACGGCGTCGTCCGGGTCACGCCCACCAAGGGATTCACCGGCGTCGTTCAACTGCTTGTTGGCGTCCGTAATCAGGTCGACCACTCTGGCACCGGCACCCTCGAGACCATCACCAACTACGACACCCAACGGATCAACGTCAACGTCACTAACGGCCAGGTGGTCAACCTGCCGCCGATCGCAAGCTCAGGTTCAACCAACGTCCTCATGAACAACCCGGCAGCCGTCCAGCTTCAGGGCGACACCGCGAACCCGGGGTCCCCCACCCAGACCCTGGTCTACAACATCGTTTCTCCTCCCGCGCACGGCACAATCTCCAACTTTGACACCCAAACAGGCGCGTTTGTCTACACGCCAGCCGCCGGTTATCTTGGGACCGACTCACTGGGCTTCCAGGTGACTGACGTCGGCGATCCGACGCCGAACCTCACCAGCTCGATCGCCACCGAAACCTTCAACGTCAGTACGGGATCGACCGGGGCGGTTCGCCTGATTGACCGGGTCCTGGTCGTAACCCCCCTGCCCCGAACCGACGGCGGCACGAACCTGATCACGGTCAGCCAGGTCAACGGCAAGATCCAGGTCCAGGTCAACGGCGTGATTGACCAGATCCAGCCGGCACCGGGCGACCTGGATAAAATCGTGGTCTACGGCTCCAAGGCGGGCGATCATATCACCGTGGCCCCCCAGGTGGACGTGCCGACGACCCTCAACGGCGGCCAAGGTGGTAAGAACGTGATCATCGCGGGCGGCGGCTCCTCTCGGATGCACGGCTGGTCCGGCCGCAACGTGCTTCAAGGCGGGGCGGAATTTGACGTCCTGATCGGCCGCGCCGGCCATGTCCGGTTCCGCCAGAGCGCCGGCAACGACGTCTACTTCGCCGGCATCCCCCGCCGCCGAGGAACCCTCCACGGGATCGACTTCCCCGGCGTGACCGTTCGCGCTTCGGCCCGTGACGCCAAGGGGCAGCCACCGCGGGGCACGTACTATCGCTTCGTCAACGATCGCCTGGTCGTGTCCACCCATCCTCCTCGTTTCCCCGTGGCCCCGATGCACGCCGTGATTCCCGGCCGCGTGAACAACCACCCTGGACCGTTCCAAGGCGCGGGGTCGTGACCCAAACTCCAACGTTTGCTGATCTGTCCCGCGCCTGCCAAGCCACTTGAATCTTCCCCGAAGAGCGCGGGACCAAAACCTCCTCAAGGTCGGACTTGCCTCATCGAGGCGACCCGGTTAGGATAGCGACTTCTTCAAAAGGCGCCGTAGCCAAGTGGTAAGGCAGCGGATTGCAAATCCGTTATCCCCCGGTTCGAATCCGGGCGGCGCCTCTTCGACAAGCTTCGCTTCTAAGGCCCCTAATCTCGCCAGTAACAAAGAGTTCGGGCGAGTTGCTCTGTTCCTGAACCCGGGCCTTACGGGGTGCCACCACGTCGTTTGAGTGTGGCAGAGCGATTCTTAAGGATTTGACGTAATAGGATCTCGTGGTCCTCTTGCAGGGCAGACTGGCTGCTCATGCCGGTCGAGTCCGCCGCGACAGCCTTTCGGAACCCACTC
>JBDTIR010000465.1:0-6455 GCA_039936275.1 Isosphaeraceae bacterium
ATGTCTTGACGATGACGTCGAGCGGCTTGACCGACCTGGCCGGCAACCCGCTCGTCGAGTCGTACTACGTGAGCTTCCCGCCCTCGAACAACCAGGTCGGCGGCAACTACGTGGCCCAGTTCTCGACCGACGGCCGGACCGCCGTCGGTCCCCGGCAATACGTCTCTCCTGGCGAACTGAGCGGCGTGAACCAGTTTAACAACTTCCTCCAAACCCGGCTGCTCAACGGCCGACGGCTGCGGGCGCGTTGGCTCAGCCGATAATCAGGTCGTTCACACCAAAGATAATCAGCGCGGGGTCATGGCAATATTTGTTGTTCATGACCCCGCACTGATTATTCAGGGTTCACGTTCCATCGGCAGCCGTTCCAGGAACCGGTGGACCAAGGCGTCGAGTTCCGTCCAGCGGACCTCATCCAACGTGCGGTCGCCGTCGGCTCGGCCTTGCCAGACGACCGGAGCGGACCCGGCCAGGGCCGAGGCCAAGGCGGGCTCCAGCCCGGAGACTCGACCAGGCCAGAAGGCCCCGGCGCGCCTTGGTAAACTTGGCCCCCATGAGGATCGGATCAGAAGGCCGGCCGAGTGGTCAGGGTGGTCAATCGCGTCAAAACAGGCCGGCAAGGCCGACTCACCCCAGGAGAGCAGCACCATCGGACCTCGACGGGCGACGCTCAAGGGGCGACCCGCCACCCGGCCAAGTTTGCGGACGCCTTGATCGTCCTTGTCGGCCGGCCTGTCTGACAGACGAAAGGCGCGGGCCAGGCGGGGCGCGACGACCCCTGCGATCCGCTCGGCCGAGGGCTCGTCAACGGTGTGCAGGGCGAGCAAGCCGCCGTCGATCGCCCCCGAAGGGTCGGCGAGGACACAGGCGGTCAGACCCTTCAGCCTGGGCCAGAGATCGACCTCGGGGCGAACCCCGACGGCCAGGGCGAGCAGGTTCAATCTCGCCCGCATCGGCGCGGCCTCTTCGTGGCCTGGATTGGCCTGCTCAACCCGGTCGCCAGCGGCGAAGACCGCATCAACGGCCGTCGGGGCCAAGGCCAGGGCGATCGCGGCGACCGTCCGTTCCTTGGGCACCAAATCGAGCCAGGTAGGATCAAGCGTTCCAGTCGCCGGTCTCATCGCGGCGAACCGGCTGCTCAACACCATTGAGAACGTCGAGCCGTCCAGCCCCGCGATTCCCTCGACCTCCCGACAGCCCACCGCCCCCAGCGCCTCGGCGGCTTGTCGACGAACCAAAGGACCAGGGCCGGCTAGCGCTTCGGGATCAAGCCTGACGATCCAGCCGCTTCCGATCGGGCTCGGCCCCGCCGGATCACGCTTCAAGGCGATCCGCAGGTCCTCTCGCGAACCGGCGACGACCTCGCCGCGAGCCGAGCGAGCCATCAACGGGGCGCCCGGCGGACCGAGCCGATCGACGGCGATTCCGTCGATCGGCTCGTCTTGGCCCCCATCGGTCAACGCCAAAGCCGTCGCCAGGGCGGCAAACGTGCCGTCGTCCCCGGGCAAGACGGCCCGCCAGCGGAGCCTGCCGTCAGCCTGGTCAAACCCGAGAATAATCTCGGCGTCGTCCAGGGGGCGCAGCTCCTGGACCATCTCAGGATTGAACGCCGAGATCGCCGCTTCCAGGGTTTTGCTCAATCTCCGCCCGCTCGCTCGCCGCCAGGCCGCCAGGGCGTCGGCGGGGTCGTTGGCGCCTGAGCCGTCAAACAGGGCGATCACTCGCGCAAGCTGCTGATCGGGATGAACGAGGCGAATCGTCAACGCCGGCCGCGCGGCGTCCTCCGCATCGACCACGCCAGGCACGGTCAGCACGAGAACAACCGCCGCGAAGATCTTGGCGCATTTTGACCCCTGCAAGCCGGAATCGGCCCCCGACCGCTCGTGAGGTCCGGACGATCGCAACGCCGCCTGGACTTCGACCGGATCGCGATCCGCATTCGGGCGACCCTCTGGAAATTCTGAAATCAAGGCAGATCTTCCTTTCGTGACGACCTTCTTGACGCTCGACCTTTCGATTCGCTCGCCCATGATACCCCAACGGCTTGGGCGGCAAGAGGCGCTTTGGGTTCAAGATTCCAAAGGGTGACGCGACTCGCAATCCGGACTTTGTTCAAAATCCAGGACCACTGGCCCCTTGCAATGGATCAAGCCCTATGCCATATTCCACCCGACCCCCCGACCGATGCGGATGATTCCCCCAACAAAGGTCGGGGCCTCCCTCCGGTTGATATCGGACCCCCTACGGTCCGCTTGAACGTCCTCGACGAGGTTTTCGCTGATGAACCACTGGCAGGGCTGGCTCTATGTGGCCGCGGTGCTCATTCCCCTGGCCGCGTTCGCCGTCGAACTGATCGGCATCCGCGTGCTCCGCAGGCTCAACGCCCTGATCGCCACCGGCGCGATCGCCACCTCGTTCGTGCTCAGCGCCATCGGTTTCGTGTCCTACTGCGCTCTCAACCCGGCCATGGTCGGTCAAGGACACGAGGCCGCCGTCGAAGCCAAGGCCCACCCCGGCTCTGAGGGACACGCCCCGTCTTCGGAAGAGCACCACGGGGGCCCGCTCACGTTCGCCGGGTCGTTTGACTGGATCGCTCTGGGCGCGGGACTCGGCGGCGTCGGCGAGACCGGCGTGAACCCAAGCACGATCCCGAGGCTGGTCATCCCCCTGGGGATCTCGATCGACAACCTGGCCGCCTTGATGTTCGTCATGGTCTCGTTCATCGCGACCCTGATTCACATCTACTCGATGGGATATATGAAGGATGATCCGCGCCATCCGCTGTTCTTCGCCTACCTGTCGTTGTTCTGCTTCTCGATGCTCGGCCTGGTCGCGGCGTCCAACCTGTTGATGATCTTCATCTTCTGGGAGCTGGTCGGCATCTGTTCCTATCTCCTGATCGGCTTCTGGTGGGAAGAAAAGAAGAACGTTGACGCGGCGAACAAGGCGTTCGTGGTCAACCGGGTCGGCGACATCGGCATGCTGATCGGGCTCGGCCTGCTCTGGTCGGGATTCGGCACGTTCAACTTTCAAGAAATCAATCACAATCTGCGCAATGCATCCGGCGACTTGAACACGAAGACGGTCCTGATCGCCGACTCGGTCGCGGCCCCGCAGCGATTCGTTGCCCTGATCGACCCCGACACGGATGAGCCGCTGCTCAGCCCGGCGAGCGGCCAACCCAGACAGATGGGTTACGGGATGCTGGTCCTGGCGGGCCTGGGGATCTTCGCCGGTTGCGCAGGCAAGAGCGCCCAATTCCCGCTGCACGTCTGGCTCCCCGACGCAATGGCAGGGCCGACGCCGGTCTCGGCCTTGATCCACGCGGCGACCATGGTTGCGGCGGGCGTCTATCTCGTTGGTCGGTTCTTCCCGGTGTTCACGCCCGAAGTCTTACTGGTGATCGCCTACACAGGCGGAATCACCCTCTTTCTCGCCGCGACGATCGCGATGGTGCAGACCGACTATAAAAAGGTCCTGGCCTACTCGACGATCAGCCAGCTCGGGTTCATGATTCTCGCCTTGGGCGTCGGCGGCTGGGCGGCGGGTCTGTTCCACCTGTTCACGCACGCCTTCTTCAAGGCCCTCTTGTTCCTGGGTGCGGGCAGTATCTACCACGCGGTCCATACCTATGAAATGCCGGTGTTGGGCGGATTGAAGCGGAAGATGCCGATCACGGCGGTGACGATGCTGGTGGGCACGTTGGCGATCTCGGGCGTCCCGTTCTTCAGCGGGTTCTACTCAAAGGACGCGATCCTGGCCAGCGCCTTGTTCTTCACCCGCGCCCACCCCGGGCATTTTCTGCTGTTCGTCTTGCCGTCAGTCGGGGCGCTCATCACCGCCTTTTACATGTTCCGGCTCTACTTCCTGGTCTTTGAAGGTGAGCCTCGCGGTTATCCCGAAGGTCATGATCACGGTCAGGGAGCGCACCACCACGGCAACCCCTACGACCACGCCCACGAGAGCCCGCCGATCATGACCCGGCCGTTGATCCTGCTGGCGATCCCGGCGGTCTTTGTCGGCTGGCCGATCACGCTCGGGCTACCGTTCTTCGGCTATGAGCCCATCCTGGAACACATGCTGGCCATCGGTGAGCCGATCCGCTCCGTCGAGCTTGGCGGCGCCAAGTGGCTGGCGATGGGGGCCTCGATCCTGATCGCCACCACGGGAATCGCGGCGGCGGCCATTTATTACTCGCCCCGCAAGTTCCTCGATCCGGCGGTCTCGGCGCAGCGGTTCGGCGGCATCTACCAGTTCTTCGTACACAAGTGGTATCTCGACGAGTTGTTCGAGATCCTGTTCGTGCAGCCGATCCTGGGGATGGCCCGGTTCTGCGCCCTGTTTGACCGCCGAGTGCTCGACGGGATCGTTAATGGCGCAGCGTATCTCACCAAGGGAGCGAGCGTCCTGAGCGGGCTTTTCGATCAGTATATTGTCGATGGCCTGGTCAACGGGACCGCCTGGGGTACCTATCTCATCGGTGACTGGGGCCGTTCGATCCAGACCGGACGCCTGCGCAATTACTTGATGATCCTGGCGGTCGGGGTGATCCTCCTCTTCTTCGGCATCGTCCTCTGGATCAGGCCGGCGCTGGCTGGTTGAGCATCGACGCCTTGTTTTCAAATTCGGCATACTTGGTTCTGATCGGATCCGGTTCCCCTTTGGCCTAGACGTGGTGACGCCATCATGAGAGACGACCTCGGCTTGACGCTCCTCTGGATCATCCCCTTAATCGGGATGATCCTGGTCCTCTTGATCCCGAAGCGGGCCGAACGGTCGATCAAGATCGTCTCGCTGGCGGCGACCCTCGCCACGTTCATCCTGAGCCTGGTCATCACCGGGGCGTATATCAACGACCTGCACACCGGCGGCCCCGGGGCGCAATCGCTGACCAAGCGGGCCGCAGCCAACACCCTGGAAGTCAACCCGACCACCGGCCTGCTCTTGCGCGCCAATCCCGACGGCGACTTCATCACCCGCCAGACCTGGATCCCTTACTTCAACATTCAGTATTTCCTCGGCGTTGACGGCATCAGCTTAAGCCTGGTCGTCCTGACCGGCCTGGTCAGCGTCTTGGCCTGCCTGGCCTCCTGGAATATCAATACCCAGGTTAAAGGATACTTCGCCCTCTTCCTGCTCCTGGTCACCAGCATGACCGGCGTCTTCCTGGCGCTCGACCTGTTCCTGTTCTACGTCTTCTTCGAGATCATGCTCTTGCCGATGTACTTCTTGATCGCCGTCTGGGGCGGTGCGAACCGGGAGTACGCGGCGATCAAGTTCCTGCTCTACACGCTCCTCGGCTCAGTCTTCATCCTGGTTGCCATCCTTCTGCTCTATTTCTGGACCCCAGTCTCCGGCGGCGCTCAGTATTCGTTCGACGCGATCAAGCTGGCGCAGGTGGCCGCCTCGGGCTTCTACAGCACCGACATTCAGCGGATCATCTTCCTCCTGTTCCTGGTCGGGTTCCTGGTCAAGCTCCCCGGGTTCCCGTTCCATACCTGGCTGCCTGACGCCCACGTCGAGGCGCCGACGCCGATCAGCATGATCCTGGCCGGCATCTTGCTCAAGATCGGCGGCTACGGCCTGATCCGCATGGCCTGGCCCCTCGCCCCCCTCGGGGCGCAGCAGATGGCCTATTTCGTGGCCGCCCTGGGCGTCTTCAGTATTCTCTACGGCGCCTTGGCGGCCATGGCCCAGACCGACTTCAAGAGGCTGGTCGCCTACAGTTCGGTCAGTCACATGGGCTACGTCACCCTGGGCCTGGCAGTGATGAACCTCGCAGGCGACGGCCGCTACTACGCCTACGGCGTCGCCGGCGCGATGTTCATGATGATCGCCCACGGGATCACCTCGACCGGCATGTTCTTCCTCGTCGGCGTGATCTACGACCGCACGCACAACCGAGACCTGAACACGATGGGCGGCCTGTTCGCCTCGATGCCCGGCTACGGCGCGGTCTCGTTCCTGATCTTCTTCGGCTCGATGGGCCTGCCGGGACTCTGCGGCTTCATCGCCGAGGTCTTCGTGGTACTCGCCGCATTCCATTACGATTACTTGTTGGGGATCCTCACGGCGACGGCCGTGGTGCTGACCGCCGGGTACATCCTCTGGACGCTTCAGCGCGTCTTCCTGGGCAGCAACGAGCGGTATCGCGGCCTGCCCGACCTGTCGGCCCGCGAATGGGCCATTTCGATTCCGCTCGTCGCCTTGACCATCGGCCTGGGCATCCTGCCGCAGACCCTGATCCTGAATTGGGTCGGCCCGTCGGTCTCCCAGATGGTCCAGACGGTCGCCTCGGCCCGGAAGCCGGCCGATCCCAAGACCGTCGCACAGGTGGTGGTTCCGCCAGCCGTCTTGTCGGAGCGTTCGGCGCAGCAATGACTGCGAGGGTGGCCGGGGTCGGTACCTCGTTGTTCTACACAAATTCGCCCTCCGCTCCGGCGATGGCGTTTGTC
>JBDTIR010000466.1:0-5743 GCA_039936275.1 Isosphaeraceae bacterium
ATTCTGCCAGAATCGGTTGGCACACCCCCGAGGCCGGTTCGATCGATCGGCGCGCTGACCAAAGGCCGCGCGGGGGCCAATCGAACCGTTTGAGGTTGGTGAGGTCAGTCCTTTGGAGTCGCCTTACTCTGGCGAGGCTCCGCCTTTCTTCTGCTTTTTCTTCCCGGGTCCGCGCTTCCTCTTACGCCTTCGCTTCTTCTTGGCTTCGGTCGTGTCTGGCGAGGAAGCCGGTCCCAAGGCCGACCCAAAGGTCGGCAGGGCGGCCACGCTGAGCGCCATCAATCCGGTCGCGAGCGACTTGAGAAACCCTCGGCGATTCGTCATGGACGTGGTCCTTTGGATCGTAAGAACGGCCGTGGCTGCGCGAACAGGTTCCAGGTATGGGCTGGCTGCGCCTTTGCCACGGCCCTTCGTCTGACGTTTCAGCAAACAGAGGAGGCCGGTGGACTACAGCGCAGCCTGGCGTTTCTTCTTGGCGATCGGCGGACGCTTCTTCTTGGGAGCGGGCTCGCGCTTCTTCTTCGTCTTGGGTTTGGGCGGGGCACCCTTTTTGAGCCTGGGCCTGCCGCCCGGGGGCTGAAACGGGGCCGTACCGAATTGGGCCGACGCGAGGGGCGGCAACGTGGCCACCCCCAGAGCGGTCAATCCGGTCGCCAGGACTTTGAGGAAACCTCGGCGATTCATCCACACACTCCTTCAAAACGAAACGCGAGCAAATTACGGGTCAAGGTTTCGATTCGGCCGTCTTCTTCGCCTTACCTGCACCTTTCTTCCCTTTGCCCTCGCCTTTCTTCGCTTTGGGCTCGCCTTTCTTGAGAACGATTTTCGACGCAACGCCGTTTTCGTGAGTCACGGTCACCTGCCGCTTCTTGAGCTTCTCGATGTCGAACTTCTTGGGCGTCTTGCCGGTGGGCAGTTCGTAAGTCGTCTGGTCGGTGATCGTCACGTCAACGTCCTTGTGCGTCCCCTTCTCGACGACGACGATCTTCTTGGCGGCGGCGTCAACCTCCTTGACCCGCCCGATCAACTCAGCGGCGAGCGCCGGGATGGCCAGAACCAGGGTGGCCATCAGACCGCCGGTCAGCATCATCAGGAACGTGCGTCGATTCTTCATGAGGAGTGTTCTCCGGTTCAAAGAGGAACCTCTAGGGCAGCCGCGCCGGGAGCCGACCGGTCCCCAACCGATTGGGGACGCTCACTTTTGGGAAGAGGGTCGGACCGGAAATCGCGGAGCCAGGCTCTAGTATCAACTCCGGAGGAGTCCCAAGGTAGCGAAAAACGGCGTTTGGACAAAGATTCGGTCGAGCCTTCCACGGAGGTTGCCAGACTGAGAGGTTGCCTCCGGTGTAGAATGGTCAATGAAGGGCGGACCAAACTCGGTCTGTCCGGCCGATCGCCCGACCGGGTCCGGAGGTGTCGATGTCGGCAACCCTTCCTGAAGGACGGCTCGCCCAGCGAGGACGGCTTTCCCCTGAAACCCTGGAACGCCGCACCAGGCAAATTGGCCAGGAGCTGTTTGATCAGATCGACCGCGGGCCGTCGTTCTGGCGGCGGTCGTGGTGGGACGACCACCTGATGGCCCTGACCATGGACGAGCCCGAGACCAAGGTCCAGCTCTTCCGGTTCATCGACGCCTTGCCCACGCTCGGCGACGACGCCTCGGTTCGCCGCCACCTGACCGAATACCTCGACGAGGCCGGCTCGGGGGTGCCTCTGCTCGTCCGTTTCCCCCTGGCAGTTACCCCTCCAGGCCCCCTGGGCGACCGGATCATCGCCTCAATGGCCCGTTGGGGGGCGACCCGCATGGCCAGGCGATTCATCGCCGGCTCAACCCCGGACGAGGCGCTTGAGACCGTCCGGAAACTCCGTCGCCAACGGCTCGCCTTCACCGCCGACCTGCTCGGCGAGGCCGTCATCAGCGAGGCCGAGGCCGACGTCTATCAACAAACCTGCATTTCACTCATTCAAGGGATGGCCGGACCGCTTGCCGACGACCCGGAAATCCCCCAGATCGATCGCGACAACCAAGGGGCAATCCCCCGCGTCAACCTCTCGCTCAAGCTCACCAGCCTGACCACCCGGTTTGACGCGCTTCACGCCGAGACGACCACCGCCCGCGTGCTCGATCGCCTGCGGCCCATCCTCCGCACGGCTCGCACCTTGGGAGCGTATATACACGTCGATATGGAGCAATACGCCCATAAAGACCTGACTTTTGCCATCTTCCGCCAGGTTTTCAGCGAACCTGAGTTTCGAGACTGGTCCGACGTTGGCATCGTGGCCCAGGCGTACTTGCCCGAGACCCTGGGCGACCTGGAACAGATGCGCGATTGGGTCCAGCAGCGAGGTACGCCGATCACGATTCGGTTGGTCAAAGGGGCGTACTGGGATTACGAGGTCCTCTACGCTCAACAGATCAACTGGCCGGTGCCGGTCTATCGTGAGAAATGGGCCACCGACGCCAATTATGAGCGGTGCTCGGATTTCCTTCTGGACCATCACGACCTGCTTCATCCGGCGTTCGGCAGCCACAACGTCCGGAGCCTCGCTCACGCTCTGGCCGCCGCGGACCTGCGCGGGGTCGCTCGCGACGCCTTTGAGGTCCAGATGCTCTACGGCATGGGCGAGCCGATCCAGCAGGCCTTGATCGCCGAGGGGTATCGGGTCCGGGTTTACACGCCTTACGGGGCGATGCTGCCAGGGATGGCGTACCTGGTGCGCCGGTTGCTGGAGAACACCTCGAACGAGTCGTTCCTCAAGGCCAGCACCGCCGGATCGGCCCCGATCACTGAACTTTTGCGCAACCCTGAGGAGGTCGGAACCATGTTGGGTCGCAAATCCAGTCCAGAGCCTCGGACGAAACCGTTGAACTTGCCACCGTTCCGCAACGAACCGCCGACGGACTTCACCAAGCCTGAGAATCGCGAGGCGATGCAAGCGGCGATCGACGCCCTGGACCGGCAGCTTGCTGAAGGGGTCGAGGACTATCCGTTGCTGATCGGCGGCGAGGAAGTCCGCACCGACGACCGGATGGATTGCCTCTCTCCAGGAGATCGGACCCTGATTCTGGGCAGGACGTCCAGGGCCCGAGACGAGCACGCCCTCGCGGCCGTCGCGGCGGCTCGGAAAGCGTTCCCAGCCTGGTCGGCCACCCCGGCTCAAGAGCGGGCCGCCGTCTTGGTCCGGGCCGCCGCGATCATGCGCCGGCGACGATTTGAGCTGGCCGCCTGGGAAATGGCCGAATGCGGCAAACCCTGGCGTGAGGCTGACGGCGACGTCTGCGAGGCGATCGATTTCTGCGAGTTCTACGCCAGAGAGATGATCCGCCTGGCCGACCCTTCCCATCGCGACGTGCCCGGCGAGACCAGCGCCATTGAGTACATCGCCCGAGGGGTCGTCGTCGTCATCCCCCCCTGGAACTTCCCCTTGGCGATCCCCATGGGCATGACCTCCGCCCCTTTGGTGACCGGCAACACGGTTGTGCTCAAGCCAGCCGAGCAATCGTCGATCACCGCCTGGCACCTGGTCCAGATTCTCAAGGAAGCCGGCCTGACTCCCGAGGTCTTGAGCTACATCCCCGGCGTCGGCGAGGAGATCGGGCCAACCCTGGTCAACCATCCCGACGTGAACCTCGTCTCCTTCACCGGCTCGCGCGCGGTCGGCCTCGAGATCAACCGACAGGCCGCCGACACGCAACCAGGGCAGAGCCACGTCAAGCGCGTGATCGCCGAGATGGGCGGCAAGAACGCCCTGATCATTGACGACGACGCCGACCTGGACGAGGCGGTCGTCGGCGTCGTCCAGAGCGCTTTCGGCTACTCCGGTCAGAAGTGCTCAGCCTGCTCACGGGTGATCGTTCTCGACGGCGTGCATGACGCCTTCCTGGCCCGATTGGTCGAGGCCACCCGCGCTTTGCCGGTCGGCCCTGCTCAAGATCCCGACACGATTGTCGGCCCGGTCATTGACGCCGACGCCCGCGACCGGATCTTGAAGTACGGCCAGCTTGGCGAGACCGAGGGGCGGATTGCCCTCAAGGAGGATATTGGTCCTCTTGCCGATCGAGGAAACTTCGTCAGCCCGGTGATCGTGGCCGACTTGAAGCCCGACGCCCGAATCGCTCAGGAAGAAATCTTCGGCCCGGTCCTGGCCGTGCTTCGCGCCCGAGACCTGGACGAAGCGATCGCGATCGCCAACGGCACCGAATACGCCTTGACTGGCGGCTTGTACTCGCGCAGTCCTGCCAATATCGAGCGCGTCAAGCGCGAGTTTCGGGTCGGCAACCTCTACATCAACCGGGCAATCACCGGCGCCGTGGTCGACCGGCAACCCTTCGGCGGGTTTAAGCTCTCCGGGATCGGCACCAAGACCGGCGGGACCGACACCCTCCGCGAGTTCCTCTTGACCCGCGCCGTCACCGAAAACACCATGCGTCGCGGCTTCGCCCCGGAGATCGAAACCGAGACTGTCGGATCCGTCAGAGGAACATGACGAGGAGCGAAATCAAGAATCTCAAGAAATCGCAAGGCCATGACCCCTTGACCACACGATCGATGTCAGGCCAGGCCGCCCGAGACCTCGCCGGGGGCCGGGTGAGCGGGCGTTTTTGAAGGGAAGCAGGCCGCGATCGCTTGGTGGATGATCGCTAGACCGTGGGCGGTGGTCGCGGCTCGCCAGCGTGGACTGGCCGGGCTGAAGGCTTCCCTGATCAGGCGTTTGGCCAGCCGGCAGGCGCGGGCGTCGGGGTCGCCCCAGTGGTGCCCTTGGTTCTCAGCCCGTAAGGCGGTAAGGACCACGATGCCGGGGTAGGTGCCAAACTCGGCGCAGAGGCCGTCGTAGCGGCGGTCGGGGAAGAGCGATTGTCCGCACCAGTTGAGCAGGTCGCCGCGAGTCTCATAGGCGGTCCCTCGCGGGTCGGGCGACTCGAACGCCCCGACGCCGAACCCTTCGGCCAGCCAGGAATGCTTGGGTGGCTCGACGTCGTTCAAGAGCAACCGGCAGGTCGCCCAGCGGCCGAGTCCGGTGTGAATGTCAATATGAACGATATGCTCGGCGTCGCCGACCCAGCGCGGCAAGCCTTCGGCGAGAATCTCAACGGTTCGTGAACGCTCGTTGCCGCCGAAGAAGAGACCGAGCGGATATTCGTACTGGCCGCCCGCGATCGCCTGTTTCACCGCCGGCAAACCGTAGCGAAACTGGGCCCGCAAGGCTTCGAACAGGAACGAATCGAACAATCTCGGCGGCCGTCGCGGGTTGAGCAAGCCGTCAAGCTCGGCATAACGCGCAGGGCAGCCCTGGTAGACTTCGCCTTGATTTACGGCGTTGCGGTTCAGGTCAACATTGCCTTCATTGACGCGGCGGCTCCAGGCGAACCCAAAGGGGTTGAGCGCGTGCAGGAGCACGACGGCCGCCCCGGGGGGGAGCGAACCGGACGCGTTCGGATCGCTGAGCCAGGCGGCTTGCACGGCCGAGCCGAGCGGGGCTTCGACGCCGTGCAACCCTGAAGAGACGACGACCACACGTGCCGGCCGCTCATCACCAAGCAAGGCGATGTCGATCGTCAAGGGTTCGCCGTCAGGCCCGACAGGCTTGATCGCGAACGCCTCCAGCCGGGCGCCTCGCTCGGCAGCCAATGTGCGGAACTGGTGGCGCGCGGTCAGGTAATCGGCTGGGAATTCGTAGGGCATTGAGGTGATTGTGATAATGGAGAGGCAGACCGATTTGATGGTATTTTACCAGATCGTCG
>JBDTIR010000467.1:0-3616 GCA_039936275.1 Isosphaeraceae bacterium
CTACGTCGCGACCCAGCCAATCCGCTCCTGGCGGGTTGTCGGCCCCTTCCCGACCGACACGAAACCCCCGATCAACCCGGAGTCGGTCGACCTTCAAGCCACGTTCAAAGACAAGGACGACCAGCCAATCACCTGGAAACTCGTTTCCGGCACCGATGACACAGGAATGATCGACCTGGGCAAGACGTATAACGATGGCACACAGTTCGCGTATGCCTATGCTGAGGTCCAGAGCGATGCGGAGCGCAAGGCCGAGCTTGTCGTCGGTTCCGACGACACCTTGACCGTCTGGGTCAATGGAAGCCAGGTTTATGAGTTCACGGGACATCGGTCCTTCAACGCCGAGCAGGACCGCAAAGGGGTGACCCTGGCCCCCGGGGTCAATCGCGTGCTCGTCAAGTGCGGCAACTTCGGCGGCACCTGGCAATTCTCCGTCGGTGTCACCGAGGCGGCCGATCACGCCTTCCTGGCGTCGGCCCCGACGTCCGGCGGCTTCAACCCCGACGCTTACCGCGCTTTCGCACTCAAGCACAAAGGAAACGCCGACCGCGGCCGAACCCTGTTTACCGACCTCAAAGGTCTGGCCTGCGTGAAGTGTCATGCCATCAATGGGGAAGGCGGCGCGGTCGGCCCCGACCTCTCGGGCGTCGGGGCCTTGTACGCCAGGGACGACTTGATTCAGTCGGTCCTTTACCCCTCGGCCCGGATCTTCTCCGGTTACGAACCCGTCACGGTGGCCACCGCCGACGGCCGCATCCTTACCGGCGTCGTCAAGAGCGACGGCGACGACGCGCTTGAGATCCAGGACGCCGAGGCCAACCGGATCACCATTCCCAAGGACCAGATCGAGGACCGCAAGGTCGCCGACGTCTCGCTTATGCCCAACGGTCTCGCCGAAGGCTTGACCCCGCAAGACTTCACCGACGTGATCGCCTTTCTCGAAACCCTCAAACAAACCCCGGCCCCCACCACCAGGCCGGTCGGCGGACCTTGATCCAGGACGGAATGAGAAACGACGATTATTATATACGATATGTAGTTTAATATAAGTTAATGATGTACTCGAATTTAGGCCCTTGCTGATGTCTCAAGACGACACGTCCCGCACTCGGCGCGAGCGTAGCGCCCGCTACCCGGGAGTCCCTTTGGCGGAGAGTCTCGAGTTCTCCAAGGTCATCGCCGACCGTGGTCTTGACAGCCTGCCTGCTGGAGAGATCGCCCTGGCGATGGGGTACAAGAACGCCAAGACGAACACCTTCTCCGCCCGCCTGAGCGCCGCCAGGCAGTTCGGCCTGCTGGTGCTTGAGGGAGACGGGTACACCTTGACCCCATTGGCCAGGGCGATCCTTCATCCGGTCGATCCCGACGGCCTGCCCGCGCTCTATCGCCAGGCGTTCGCCGAGCCCCCGTTATACGTCGACCTGTCCGCCAGGCTGGCCGGGAAGAAGGTGCCCGAAGCGTCGATCCTGGCCAACGTGCTCTACCACAACCACCAGATCATCGCCTCGGCCAAGCTGTCGGCCGCCGAGGCGTTCCTCGAATCAGCCCGTTTCGCCGAAGTCCTGGGCCTTGACGGCGTTGTTCGCCCCCTGGGACAGGACTCGACAACGACCCTCACCCCGGCCAAGGCCCCTGCCTCGACCGCGACTCTTCCCCCTGTCCAGGCCGAACCGCACGCCCCTCAACCTCGCACCAAGGGCAACGACGCTCGGCTCGACCTGCGGCTCTGGGGCCCCGACAAGGGGAAGACGATCCGCCTCCGCGCCCCGGAGTCGATGACCAGGGCCAGCTTTGAGCGGTTCCTTCAGGCCGTCCAACTCCTGGTCCGGATCGAAGACCCGGACCAGGCCGACGGTGGTTTGAGCTGAGCTGCCCTTCCGCCCACTGCCCACTGCCCACTGCGAGTCCAAGCCGGTCAGGCCAGGATCTCATGCGGGACCTGGCCGGCCACGTCGGTCAGGCGGAAGTCTCGCCCTGCGTAGCGATAGGTTAGCTTCTCGTGGTCGAGGCCCAGGAGGTGGAGGATGGTCGCGTGGATATCGTGGATATGCACCTTGTTCTCGACCGCGTAATAGCCGTAGTCGTCGGTCGCGCCGTATTTGAAACCGGCCTTGACCCCGCCGCCTGCCATCCACATGGTGAAGCCCTCAGGGTTGTGGTCGCGGCCGTCGGTCCCCTGAGCGGTGGGCGTGCGGCCGAACTCGCCGCCCCAGAGGACCAGGGTGTCTTGAAGGAGCCCGCGGGCTTTGAGGTCTTTGAGCAGGGCCGCGATCGGCTGATCGACCTCTCGGGCGTTCTTGGAGTGCCCTTCCTTGAGCTTGCTATGCTGGTCCCACTGCACGGCCGAATCGCTGTGCGTGACCTGGACGAAGCGGACGCCTCGTTCAGAGAAGCGGCGGGCCATGAGGCACTGGCGGCCGAAGTTCGCCGTGACCGGGTCGTTCAGGCCGTAGGCTTTCAGGGTCGCCGGGTGTTCGCTGACGAGCGACTGAATCTCGGGCATCGCGGTCTGCATCCGGAAGGCGAGCTCGAACGAGTCAAGGCGTCCTTCCAGGTCGAGGTTCGGGCCGACGGTTTCCAGATGGTCGTGGTTCAGGTCGGCGAGCAGGTCAAGCTGGAGCCGTTGCAGGTCGCGAGGGGTCCTGGCGTTTTCGATGTAGCGGACCTGAGCGCGGTCTGACGGGATGGCCGCATTGCCGAGCGCGGTGCCTTGATACTGAGCGGGCAGGAAGGCCGAGCCCCAGTTGAGCACGCCGCCGTGGGCGAGGGTTGGGCAGATCGTGATGAAGCCGGGCAGGTCTTGATTCTCGGTGCCCAGGCCGTAGGTGATCCAGGAGCCCATGCTGGGTCTGACAAAGTTGTCACTGCCGGTGTGGAGCTTGAGCAAGGCCCCGCCGTGCGCAGCGTTGGTGCCGTAGACCGAGTTGATGATGCAGAGGTCGTCCACGCACTCGGCCACATGAGGAAAGAGTGAACTCACCTCGATGCCGCTCTGGCCATACTTCTTGAACTTCCAGGGGGAGCCGAGCAGCTTTCCGGTCGCGGCGAACTGAACCCGAGGCTTGGCGAACGGCAAGTCTTTGCCGTCGTCGCGCTGAAGCAGGGGTTTGGGGTCGAACGTATCCATATGTGACGGCCCCCCCTTCATGAACAGGAAGATCACCCGTTTGGCGCGCGGAGCGAAGTGCGGCGGTCGAGGGGCCAGCGGGTCCTTGGGCTTCGAGGTCGGGGTATTGGCCCGTGATTCCTCGGCCATCAGCGCGGTCAAGGCGAGTGAACCGAACCCGACCCCGCACTGTTTGAGCATCCGCCGGCGCGAGGTCAAGTCCCAGTTGAACTGGTCCATTGGTCAGACCCTCCATCAATCAAGATAGACGAATTCGTTGGACGCCAGGAGGGTCTGACAGAGGGCCTGCCAGGCACGGAGGTTGCATTCCGACGGCGAGGTGTCGGGTTCATCCGCCGCAAGCCCCTTGGCAAACTGGTCGCGGAAGGCCCCGGTGCGGGCGACCTCCGAGGGGGTCGGCGGGCGGCCGTAGAGCCGTTCGTAAAGCTGCCCGGTGCGCCCGGCGTCGTCGCCTTGGTCCGTCGCCAGGAGCGTGGTCGCCACGTCAAG
>JBDTIR010000468.1:0-2592 GCA_039936275.1 Isosphaeraceae bacterium
TTGCGCCGATCTTCGGGCCGAGCCGCTGCCTTCTTGAGCGTGCAACCCTCCGGCACACCAATTTCCAAGGAGGTCACACCGTTGTAGAGCGGAAAGTAAAGCATATATTCGCGAGTCCCTTCGGGCAGACCGCTGACGAGCATCGCCGTGGTGGTCTCGCCCGTCGGGCGGCCAACGCCCAGCCATCGCCAATGGCCGTCGTCGCCTTTGACGTAGAGGTCAAGCCCACTAACCCCGATCGCGGGCATGTGGACCATTTCGAGCCGGGTGGACGTGAGCGTCCAGCGCCCCTGGATCGTTTTGGCGTCGGTCACGAACCGAACGCAGAGCCCGGCCGAGTGGTGGCTGAGGTCCCAGACCGGCTTGCGGACCACCCCCTCGGCCTTCTCCGGCAGGCGGTCAAACGGCGCTTTCGTCTCGGTCCATCCTTGTCCCTCGACCCCAAAGGGGCGGACGTCAACCCAGGTCATCGCGTTGTCGGCACGGGTCGGAGCGACCAAGGCCAGACAAATCAAGGGGAACGCCAAGGAGCGAATCGATGTCATCAAGGTTCTCCGTCAAATTAGATCAAAACGTGAAAATGCCAAGGCAATTTCGATTCAAATTCCGATCAGGCCAGGCTGTCGCGGACGACGGCCCGCATTTTTTCCAGGCCGGTGCGGGCGACGGTCAAGGGGTCTTGCGCCCAGTAGTCTCGGTTGAATAATTCGAGCGAGAGAACGCCGTGAAACCCGATATCGCGAAGATTGCGCAGGAGCGGTTTCAAGGGGGCGACGCCGTCGCCAGGGTAGACGCGGTCAGCGTCCTTGATCTCCGCCCGAGGGGGGGAATCGGGATAATCATTCATATGGAAGACATGGAGGCATGATCCGTTCAGCAAGCGAAGTCCCTGGACCTCGGAGCCGCCTTTATAAAGGTGGTAGACGTCGGCCAGGACGCAGGCGCGGGGATGGCCAGAGTCAATGGCGACTTGCGCGGCCTCGCCGAGCCGGCCGAGCGCCTTGGAGAACCCCCAGACCTCGACCTGAGGGACCACCTCGAACTGGTCGCCCAGCTCTAGCAAGGCGCGGTAGCGTTCGGCGGCGCGCTGGGGGTTGAGGTCGGCCTGATCGGTTGCCCCGACTGGCGGAGCGGCGAGCCGTTTGCCGCCGATCTGGCGGACCATCTCCAGGTTGCGGCAGGCCTCTTCAAGCCCTTGTTTTCGTTTCGCGTCGTCATCGACGACCCACTCAAAAAACCCGATGGCGCTCTCGACGCTGAGGCCCAGGTCTTCGATGCGCCGGCCCAGGTCCTTGAGTGAGCCGCCGTCTTTGACGTACTGGTCCAGCTCGCGAATCCAGGGTTCCACGGCCTGATAACCGGCCCGGGCAGCAATTTCCAAGGCTTCGACGATCGGTAAATTCTGGCCGCGAATCGTACTGGTGTTGAGGCAATAGCCGAACGGCTCCCCCTTGGGTCGATCGGCCTCCTTGGCCAGCGCGGGTTGAAGTGCGTCGGCCGCCAGACCGAGACCGAGTACGGCGGAGGCGGTTAGCCAGTGTCGGCGAGTTAATTCGATACTCAACGTTTCACCATTCGTTTGGGATGAACAAATCAAGCAACGGGACAAGGCGATATCAGGAAAGATTCAAGATTCAAGATTCAAGAACCGTGATAAAGTCCGGTGATCGGTTGACCGAGCGTGGCTGTGAAGGGTCGGCCGACGGGATCGAAGTATTCGGTGCCCGGGTCGATCCCGAGGGCGGAAAGGGCAGTGGCGGCGACGTCCCAGGGGGCGACGCGGTCGGATTGAGGGGCAGAGGCGATCTTGTCGGAACTTCCGAAGACTGCGCCTCGGGAGACGCCGGCGCCGGCGACGACGATGGAATAGACGTTCGCCCAGTGCTTTCGTCCCGGAGTCGCGCCGGCGAACCTGGGTTCGAGGGCGACTCGGGGGGCGCGGCCGAATTCGCCCATGATGATAACGAGCGTCTGGTCGAGCAAGCCGCGAGCGTCGAGGTCGTCCAGGAGGGCCGAAACGCTCTGATCGAATCTTGGCAAGAGGTGATCGCGCATCACGTTGAAGATGTCATTGTGCGTATCCCAACCGAAGGCGTCGGGGTCGTCGGGGCGCAGGTCTTGCCCACGCCCGGAGTGGTTCCAGACGACAGTGATCAGGGGAACCTCGGCCTCAGCGAGTCGTCGGGCGAGCAAGCAGGCCTGGCCGGATCGGTGGCGGCCGTAACGGTCGCGGAGGGCGGCGGGCTCGGCCTCCAGGTTGAACGCCTCTCGGCAATGGGGGTCGGCGAGCATGGCAAAGGCCTGGCTGTACCGGGTGTCCATCGCCTGCATCGCGGGGTCGTTTTGCCAGTGAAGCCGATAACGGTCCACCGAGTCGAGCCAGGATCGGCGAGCCTCGATCCGGACTGGGGGCAACTCGGGAGGCAAGGTCATATTGGGCAGGGAGTCGGTCCCCTTGGTCAGGTCGCCGACGATGAGCGGGTCGGTGTCTCGACCGAGGAAGCCGCCGTCCTGGCCGGGGCTGGGGAAGACGGGAACCAGGGCCGGCGCGTTGACGTGGACCGCCGTGTAGGGTGAGCGTTTCGAGGCCTT
>JBDTIR010000469.1:0-3044 GCA_039936275.1 Isosphaeraceae bacterium
CAAGACCGACGTGGTCCTGCGCAGCGACATTAAGGAACTCCGCTCGACCGGCCAATCGCTCATGCCCGAAGGTCTTGAGCGCGAGATTGACGTGCCGGCGATGGCCGACCTCCTGGAATTCCTCAAGAGCTGGCGTTACCTCGACGACGCCACCGCCAAACCTGCCGACGAATAACGTTGGGAGTTACGCAGTTGGTTTTGTAAGGATGAATGACGACGCCCACGGCTCTCCGGGCTTGCCATGGGCGTCGATTGAGGCAATATCATTTCGTTGGCGGTGTGACAACGGGGCGTCCGAGCACAAGCTGGGCTCAGCGCCGGTCGCCCAGCGGCTGCTTCCAACTCTCATCAAAGAAGCCGGACGTCTTCAGGTCGTCCTTCGTTGCACCGATCTGGAACACCGCGTAATCACCCAGGCGGGGGTAAAGCTGGGCGTTCGAGCCCGCGAAGGCGTCGGCGCCGAAGGTGTGGCCGCTATTGATGACCACGTAATGGTAGCGGTTCAACGGGTTGGGAGCGATCAAGGCCGGGGCGTGATCCGAGGCGGAAAATTCGCCAGCGAGCCGAACCTGGTCTTTCGTCCAGCCCATCGGCAGCTTGGCCAGAACCTTCGCGATGAGTTTGTTCGAGCCGGGGTCGCCGAACAGGACGAGGTGATGGGTTTCGAGATCTCGTTCGGTCACCGCAACGTCGTCCTTGATCGGTAGGTCGCCACGCAACGACTTCGACCAGACCTTGGCGAACTCGTCTAACCGGGCGTCGGCCCAGGTCTGCACGGCGGGGTTCCAGGGGGTGCCGGTGCCTCGCACGCAGAGAAACGGCGCGTTGAAGGCGTCGTCAATCGGTCCTTGCAGGTCGTGCCGCTTTTCGAGAATGATGTTCTCTTGAAAAGCGCGCGACTGATCGTAGTCAAGCATCTCCCAGCCGTCGTCAATCTGGCGGAAATAGACCTGCGACAGGAGTCCTTTGACGCCCAGACGAAGCGGAAAGGCTTGGTCGGCGAACCGCACCGTCTCGCCTGCGTCGCGGTCGATCGCCAGCACGGCCACGTTCTGGGCGCGGACGTGGACGGTCCCATCCTCAACCTCGGCGTCCACCGTCGCCTTGGTGTAATGCTCACGTAATTGTTCGACCGAGAACCAGGGGGCGCGGTTGTACTTCAAGGTGTAGGTGACGAACCGAATCCGCCCCGGGATCGTGTCGAGCCCCTTGTCGGCGTGCTCGTCGTGGAAGGCTTTGAGGAGCTTGGCGCTCTCGGGATCGATCTTGTGGCCCATCTTGGCGCCGACGATCTGGAGGAAGTCGATCCCTTCGGCGCGCGTGACCAGGCCGTCGCGGACCATCTGGACCCCGAGCCCCTCAAGCGCGTCCTTGATGTTCAACGACGCCTGTTGCTGCGGATCATCCTCGCCGCCGTAGCCGGCCATCGGCACATTGAAGGCGTTCAGGGCGTAATCCACGGCATCATAAATGTGCAACCCTTTTTCCTGATACGGCGGCAAGGCGCCAAGTTTCAGGTATTTCTTGGAGTCGCTGAACCCTGCACCCGCTTCGACCGAGCACCAGAGACTCGGGTGATGCAAGCCAAGGTGCCAGGCGCCCGCCCCGCCCATCGAGAACCCTCGCAAGACGATCCGGCGCTCATCGACGTTGAAGTTGCGTTTGACCGCCGCGATCGCCTCGAAAACGTCGGACTCGCCCGCCCATCGGTAAGCGTTATTGGTGCGCCCGAAGACGTGCAAGACCAGGCCGGCTTGGTCGTCAAGGGCCGGTTTGCCGTCATGAGCATTGATGAAACTGACCTCGTTGAGCGTGCTGCCACGGCCATGCAAGACCACGTCGAGCCGCCAGCGCTGATCGACTTCGCCAGGGTAAGACTCAGGGACGATGATTGCGTACGGCTGGATCGAATCATCGACCTTTGAGAGATATCCGCGAATCGTTGATCCCTTTGCCTCGGTCCAGGGGTGGTTCTTCGAGGCAAGTTGCTCGGCGCGTTCCCGGCCGCGCTCCAGCGCCTTCAGGGTCATCGGCAGATAATTCTTGTTGAAGAACTCGCCGTGACGATCGATCCACTGCGCGGCCTTGAGATAGACCGTGACGTCGGCCAGGGGTTCGCCGGTCCGAGGATCATTTTGTTCTTCATGTGTCTTCAATTTAGAAATCAAGGCATCAAGATCATTGATCCGGGCGCGTAAGTCGGCGCGTTCCCGGGCGGTCGGTTCGACCTTGGGGGAGTCCTTGAAGGTTGGCTGCGCCGCGGCGACCGCGCCGCCCAGCATCAGGGTTGCGATCAACGAGGCGGACCACCGCGAGAGCAGACGGTTCATCATCAAAGGGGTCCCAACATGCCGCAAACAGGAAATCGTTACCAGGCCGGGTCGTTCCGGCGCCGGTAAGGATTGTAGCACCGCGTTGACGACGGCAACAGCGTTTGACAGCCCCGTTTGGGGATCGACAACGCCAGGGGTCGCGCCTGATAATCAGACGGA
The DNA here is from genome assembly GCA_039936275.1 of Isosphaeraceae bacterium. Classification (GTDB taxonomy): domain Bacteria; phylum Planctomycetota; class Planctomycetia; order Isosphaerales; family Isosphaeraceae; genus JBDTIR01. The sequence continues at coordinate 2,493 of JBDTIR010000469.1, forward strand.
ACGAACTATCTCAACTTGCCCGAAGGGACGCCCGTTGATGATCCGTCGCGCGATCCTGACTCTGGCCGCTTGCCTCGCTGGAACCCCGATCCTCACTGGGGCAACCCCGCAACCGCTCAAGGCCCTTTTTCTCGGCGACCACGGCCACCACCGCCCCGCTGAACGTGCGGCGCAGTTGATTCCGGTCCTGGCCGGACGGGGCATTGACGTCACGTATACCGACAAGATCGCCGACCTCAACCCCGAAACGCTCGGCAAGTACGACGCCCTGATTGTATACGCCAACCTCGATACGATCTCCCCGGACCAGGAACGCGCCCTGATTGATTACGTCGACCAAGGTGGGGGATTCGTGCCGATCCATTGCGCCTCAGCCTGCTTTAATCATTCCGACGCCTATATCGCCCTGGTGGGTGGCCGGTTCGCCAGCCACGGCGTCGGCGAGTTTGATACCAAGGTCGTCGCGCCCGATCACCCGATCATGAAAGGGCTCGAACCGTTTCATACCTGGGATGAAACATACATTCATGATCGCCACAATGAGAACGGCCG
>JBDTIR010000470.1:0-1850 GCA_039936275.1 Isosphaeraceae bacterium
ACGGGTCTGTCAACGGTCTGTTGGCGGATGGAGAGATCAACCTCCCTCCAAGCTAGCACGCACCCAAAAATTTAGCTAACGAAAACTCATGTTTTTTCAAGTCCCCTCAATCCGGGGAGGCCGCTCCCGTTCTCAGCAAGGACGATTTTGAGCGAGCCGCCCCGTTCGCTCGATCCTTAACGACCAAGGCGGCATCGAAATTCAACGATATCAAAATTCATAGGAGTTACGCGATTGACCACGATTTTCCTCTTGTAGGCGGGTGAAGCCCACCATCCGGGAATGAATTCGGCGGGTTTCACGCGCCCTACAAAACCAATCGCATAACTCCTAAATTCACAAATCAATCACAATGACTTCATGATGATTTAGCAGTGAATACCTCTCTAACGGATGGCCAAACGGTTTGAATCCGAAGGCGCAATCGGCATGAATTGCCAAGTCTCCAGATCAATGAAACACTTCGATCGACCAAAAGTCAACGCGAGACCAAACACAATCGCAAGGTATCACAACATCGTAGGGCCGTCTAGAGTCTCGGCGATCAATTCAATGGGATGCAAGGCGTGGATTCCGGCCAGATCGTGGACCTGGCAGCGGCACGAAAAGCCCGTGGCCAGCAAAAGGGACTCGGGGTGGGCCGCCGCTTCGGGCAGTAAGACTCGGTTGGCGAGGGCCTGGCTCACGTCGTAATGGCCGCGCTCATAGCCGAACGAGCCAGCCATGCCGCAGCAGCCGGAATCGAGGTCGTTGACTCTCAGGCCGGGGATTCTCTGCAAGGCCAAGACGGTCCCCGATGTACCGACAAGTGCTTTTTGATGGCAGTGGCCGTGGAGCAATACGGTGCCCGGGCGGGGCCGCAACGGTAGGTCGGGAACGCGCTCAAGGTCGGCGAGGAAGTCCTCGATGAGCAGGCTGGCCGAGGCGACGAGGTCGGCGTCGGGGCCGAGCCGGAAGTCGCGGTATTCGTCGGTCAGGGTCAGGAGGCAGCTTGGCTCGCAACCGACGATCGGCACTCCGGCCTTGGCTGGCCCGACCAGCCGGCGGACGTTCCCCTCGGCCAGAGCTTTGGCCATCGGCAAGAGCCCCTTGGAGATCGCCGGCCGACCGCAGCAAGGGAGACCGGCCAGATCCACATGGTAGCCTGCTGCTTCCAGAACCCGCACTGCCGACCGGCCCACGGAAGGCTGATTATAGGTGGTAAAGCAGTCGTCCAGCAAAATAACCCGGCCGCGTGTTCCAGCCCGGGCGTCGGGCTTATGTTTGCGGAACCAGCGGCGAAGGTGGTGTGGATCGAAGGTTGGCAAAGTGCGTCGGCGGTCGATGCCAGCGACTTGTTCCAGGAGCCATTTGAACGCGGGTTGACGCAAGGTCCAGTTGGCCAGAGGGGCCGTCGCCGAGCCGACTGGATTGAGTCGGTGGATGTTTCCCATCAGGAGCGAGCCAATCGGTACAGGTCTTGACTTGAACGACTGGTAAAGGTATTCAGCCTTCAGTTTGGCCATGTCCACGTTGGACGGACACTCGGTCTTGCACGCCTTACACTGAAGGCAGAGGTCAAGCGCTTCATGCAAGGTGGCGTCAGCGAATCCTTCGGGCAAGACGCCCGACATCGCCAGGCGAAGAACGTTGGCGCGGCCTCTGGTGGAGTGCATCTCCTCGCGAGTCACCATGTAGCTCGGGCACATCCCGCCGGTGTTGGTCTTGCGGCAGACGCCGACTCCTGAGCAGAGTTCCACGGCGCGGGCGTACCCCCCTTGCCCTTCGAAGTTCATCGCGGTCGTCGCGGGTTCGACCGCGTGATATTCCGGGCCAATCCGTAAATCAAGGCCAGGGTCCGCCGAGCCGAC
>JBDTIR010000471.1:0-2583 GCA_039936275.1 Isosphaeraceae bacterium
AGAGGACGACGATCCGTCGGAGGTCGCCGGCCAGCTTGGGTTCGTGCCGGAACACGTAATAGGCGATCAAGGCAAAGAGGGCCGCGACCAGCACGACCACCGAACTGGCGCGCCGGAGTCTGGCGGCCAGGGTCAGATGAGCGGCGGCGGTCTCATGTTCCAGACGGAGCAAGGCGAGCTGGTTTTCCAGGATCGGCTGGTCTTGAAGGACGAGCACGTCCCCTTTGCGGTAGGTGTCCAGGACTTCATGGATCTTGTCGCGCGCGGCTTCCCGGGCGCGGACGGTAGCCGGCTCGTCATAGGTGAGCGTGGCGGCGCCCGCGAGTTTGTCGGCGGTGAGGCGGAACAGGCGAGCGCCGACCTGGCTGGAGGTGAACGCGGCGAGGAATTGCTTGGCGACCTGGCTGTCGGCTTTCTTGATCCGCTCGGGCAGGAAGTCGTCGCGGCTGACCGGGTGGAGCGGGGCTGGTCTGGGGCCGACGGTGCGGACCTGGAGCGAGAGCCGGCCGTCCTCGGCGCGTGGGAGCACATCGGGGCCGAGCACGCCGTTGCGGATGACCGGTTCGAAGGCGCGGGTGATTCCTCGATGGAGTTCGTCTCGGCGTTCGGGAGTATCCGACGCGGTGCGCAGCTCTTCGAAGCCGTCCTGGTCAAGCAGGTCCCATTCCAGGAGCAGGTTCTCTGGCAGGTTTTCGCGGCTGGGTGCCTGGGCGATGGCGTCGATCAGGTCGGCGAGCCCTTCGGCGAGTTCACGGATCGGCGCGGGGTCGTTGACCAGGATCGGGGCGACCCGATTCGCGGCAGCCTGTTTCTCCGAGGCGGTCTTAGCGGGGTCAACCCGCTGGAAGACTTCGACGTTGACCAGGAGGTCGCGGTTGGGGCGCTGGCCGAGCCGGTAGGTGAACGGCGGGCCGGAGCCATGCACGATCACGGCCGTGAGTACGACCGCGGCGGCGACGACGCCCAAGCGAACCAACCGGGCGCGCTGGCGTGCCAGGCGACCTTGGTTGATGTCAATGGGGTGCGTGGGTCGGAGTTGGGCCCGAGTCGTTCTGGGCCGGCGTTTCCCGAAGCTCATGGCTAGACGTCTCGGACAGGTGCGAGGCCCGCAACCGTTGGGAACCTCGCCAGAGTACGCACACGCCGACACCGGCGTGACTTCGGCACGGTCAAAGGCCCCGGCATCGGGGTCCGCCGCGCCCCGCCTTACTCCCGGGCGGGCTCGCCGGACGTCTCGGCCGGCTCGGTTGCTTCATAAGCGTCAACGATCGCCTGCACCAAGGGATGCCGGACGATGTCCGATCGCTCCAGGGTGGCAACCCCGATTCCGGGCACATCGCGCAAGCGGTTCACCGCGTCGGTCAGGCCGTTCAAGGTTCCTTGCGGGAGATCGACCTGCGTTGTGTCGCCGGTGACCACGATTCTGGCGTTCTGGCCCATTCGAGTCAAGAACATCTTCATTTGAGGTACCGTTGCGTTCTGACCTTCGTCGAGAATAATAATGGCATCATTGAGCGTCCTGCCTCTCATATACGCCAAAGGTGCGATTTCAATCAAGTCGTTTCCCATGTAGCGGCGAATTTGATCATAATCCATCAGGTCGTGCAAGGCGTCGAGCAAGGGGCGGAGGTACGGGTTGATCTTTGCTTCGAGGTCGCCGGGTAGGAACCCCAGGTGTTCGCCGGCTTCGACTGCGGGGCGGACCAGGATGATTTTCTTGATCTGACCGCGCCGCAGGGCCGCGACGGCCATCGCGACGGCCAGGTACGTCTTGCCGGTTCCCGCAGGGCCGACCGCGAACACGAGTTCGTAGTCGCGCAGGCACTTCAGGTAACGGGTCTGACCCTCGGTCCGGGCCCTGACGGGCCGTTTTCCTTCCAGGATCGTGAATCCGTTGTCGTGGTCGTTCTCACTGCTGCCGATACTGAGGACCTCGTCGAGGATTGCGGCCACGTCACCCGAGGTCAACATGTGCTGGCGGCGATAAAGCCGCCGCATTTCCTCAAAGGTTTTGCGCGCCTGTTCCACGCGCTCGGGCGACCCTTCGAGGTGAATTTCCCCCTGGCGGGCAAGGACCTTCACGCGGAGGGTGTCGCGGACCAGGCGTAGGAGTTGGTCCCGGCTGCCGAAGACGGCCAGTTCCTCGTCGTGATTCTCCAGCGTGATCGTCACGTCCGACATCAAGTATCCTTTGCCGACCCTTTGGGTTGGGGTCGGACCCTTTTGGTCAAGATCGCCCTGTCTCAGACTGTTACCCGACGTTCAAGGTGACTGGCGTCCTCATTATGAACCGATCTCCTGGAAAAACGCAACGTCGAGTTCGACCGCGCAATCGTCGTTGCCTTACTTTTGGCTGTCGCGCAACATTCAATCAATCAAGCGAAAGGAACCCACGGTGGCGTGGGCCCCGGTACCTTATTCGTTCCAAGCTGATGAATGGTTCGGGCCGCTTTGGCCGTTCGATGCGTTTGTGACGACTAAAAAGCATCAAGAAACCGGCTGATCCCGTTGTCGGAAGGACGTCTCAAACGCACTTCGGGTCGAACGGGACCGACCCGCGTTGACAACCAGGGGGGTTCCGGC
>JBDTIR010000472.1:0-14881 GCA_039936275.1 Isosphaeraceae bacterium
AAACTGACCGCCGGGCATGCGCACGATCAAGGGGGTATGGATCAGTTCCTCGTACAACCAGGGGCGGAACCGCCGCACGTAGCCGTGCTCGCCCAGCGGCTCGCCTTGATCGGCCGTGAAGACGACCAGGGTGTCCTCCAGCCGGCCGAGCCGCCGCAAGGCGTCGAAGAGTCGGCCAAGCCAGGTATCGAGCAAGGTGACGCTGCCGGCATAGGTCCGGCGCAGGCGGATTAGTTCGGCCTCGTCGATCACATCGCCCAGGGCTCCCGCGGGCACGTCGATCAGGGCGGCGACTTCTTCCAGGGCGAAGTCTTCGTCAATGTCCTCGATCAGGTCGCCTTCCTCGCCCGCCTCGAACTCGTCGGGCTCGGCGCCTGCGTACTGGTCTCGGTAGGGCTGAGGCGGATCCCAGGGGCCATGCGGACTGAACAAGTCGAGCCAGAGCAAGAAGGGCGACGACCCGTTTTCCGGGCGTTCCAGCCAATCAACGGCCGCCTTCACGGTGCGTGCAACCCCGGTGTTCTCTTCGGAGTCGGACTTCAGGACCGCCCGGTTGCGAAGGAACTGCTCCCAACGCTCGATCCAGAGGTCGCGATCCGGATCATCAATGGGCGGCAGGCGGAGGCCGGGCTCGTCCTCGATCCGAACCGCGCCGGCGCGCGGGTCGCCAGGTGGGATGAGCGGGTCATATCCTGAGCCACGGACCCACTGAACGTCGTCGAACCCTCGGCCGAAGCCGTTGCCGGGCTCGCGGAGGAACGGGACGTCGGAGATCAAGGCGGTACGGACCCCTTGGTTCCAGAGCAGGTCTGGCAAGATCGGCTCATCGGCGCGGAGCGGGGTCCAGCCTTGATCGGGGTCGTGGAACCCGTAACGGCCGGTCCACCAACTGCGACGGGTGGGGATCGTGGTCAGGTTCTCGGCGTAGTGATGATCAAAAACGACCCCCTCGGCCGCGAGGCGGTCCAGGTGAGGCGTTTCGATCCAGCCGTTGCCATAGGGGCCGAGGAAACCCAGGTGCAAGCCGTTGCAGGCGATCACGATGACGTTCATGGGGAAAATTGTAGCATCTTCAAGGGGGGTCGGTAGGGTCCGGATGGGGCCGAGGTGTCGATTTCAGGCCAAGCCGCCGTAGAATGGACTGCGTGCCTGAGCCGGATTAACCAGAACCCCACGTCGGGTCGCCAAGAGTTGACGACGGGAACGGTCAGCACGTTCACCATTTTGAGGAGGCGTCAATGAGCGATTCTGTGTATCCCGTGGTTGGCCCAGAGATCGCGAAGCAACGTCGGGAACTGGCCCCCGAGACGTTCCAGGCGTTTCACGCATTCAGTCAGCAGGTGTTCGCCGACGGCGCCTTGCCGGGTAAGGTCAAGCAGTTGATCGCCCTGGCCGTCGCGCACGTCACCCAGTGCCCCTACTGCATTGAGAGCCATGCCAAGCTGGCGGTCAAGCACGGGGCCACTGACGAGGAGGTGATGGAAGCGATCTGGGTCGCCGCCGAGATGCGCGCTGGCGGCGCATACGCCCACGCCGGCATCGCCCTCCAGGCCGTTAAGGACGCCCGCGGCCACTCTTCCACGTAATTTCAAAAGACTGGGAAATCGATGACAAATTTAAGAACAATTGATTTCCGTCTCAATTGTTCGTCCGCACCCGAATGAGAATAGGGCGAATTCATTGAGAAAAACCCGGCGTCAGTTCAGGTTTCGACGAACGGGCAGCCGGAGTGGAGACCTGAACTGACGCCGGGCTTTCTGCGATCCAAGAACTTGACCAGTTCATGTGGGGGTGTTTGAAATTTTCCAAAGGGCGACTCGGGATAAGCCCCATGGCTACCGCACTACGAAGTGCTGAATCCGCGGTGGTTTACGTCAAACGGGGTCTGCCCAGAGGGCAATTTTGAACCAGTTGCAATTGGTGGAACCCCTGAAATACGGCCGTTTTCATCGTGCGGTCGCCCTGCGAGCCGGATGCTTTAATTGGGCACGTTCGGATCTGTGGGAGCCTCGAAGGAGTAATCCCCCGAGGCGACCCGGCATTTGGCAGTCAAGCGGTTGGCTGGAATGGCCGATCACCTGCCCATCGACCGGTTTACTTGGGACGTCGATGCAGCCAGGGGTAATCGATCGGCGGGGGATCGTCGGGCGAAGGGTCAAGCGGGTGCCGCTGGGGCGTGGGCGGGGCTGGAGGCGGCTCGGGCGGAGTCGGCATGAGGGCTGGGTTTGGTTTTGGGCTCGGTTCCAGAACCTCCAGAGTGGGTCGATGGGCCGAGACCGCCAGACCGACGAGGCAGAGCACGACGATGAGCAGTGCCTCAGGCGGCAAGACGATGCATGACAGCAAGTAAAACAGGGAGTCAAGGACCCAAGTCCCTGGAGAAGACGAGGACGATTCGTAAGATCCTGGGCCGTAGATATTCAACGACACTCTAGCGTCATTGCCCCTGGTGAACGTCAGGAACCTGCCGACGAGGTAACAGAGCCCAGACGCGAACAGGAACAGATAGAGCGCCAGCCGAAGCAAGGTCCGTTCCAGCCGGATCAGGCAGGGAATCACTCTTGACCGGATGGGAGCGGTGATGACCCGATAGGCTTTTGAGAACGTCCGATAGATTTTGGGGAACGTGGGGAAGTGTTCGCTCTGGTGAGTCACGGTCTCGCCCCATTTTCGGCTGGATTGGGATCGGCAGTTCTGGGATGTTCGAGCCGACGCGACCCATTATGCTAGCACAGGGACAAGGTCCACGATACGTCCTGGAGAATGACCCTTGCGAGCCCCTCGCGAACGGCTAACTCTGGCCTTGCTCTTGCTGGCGACGTTCGCCTTGCGCGCCTGGAAGGCCGATCAGCCAATCGTTGAGAACTACGTCGGGCGGCAGATCCCGACGGCGATGGCGGCCCGCAATCTCGATCGCGGGTCGGGGTTCCTCCGTCCGATGCTCGACACCGGGCCGTTCCCGAACCTGTTCCTGGTTGAGCCGCCGGTCTTCGCCCTGCTCGCCGTTGGGCTTCAACGGGTGAGCGGGCTCCCTTTGGAACCGTCCGGACGCCTGGTTTCGGCCCTGGGCATGGTGCTGGGCGCCTGGGGTCTGTTCGGCCTGGCGCAAAGGAGGGAAGGGGGGACGGTCGCTTTGATCGCCGTCGCTGCCTTCACCCTATTCCCGGTCACGATCCGATACGGCAGGGCGTTCCAGCCAGACGCCTTGATGCTGGGCGCCTTGCTCGCCGGCCTGCATTGCTGGGACGAACGCGAACACGGCGGCCCCTTGGGCTGGCTGGTCGCCGCTTGGAGCTTGCTGGCGTTGGCCCTGGCGTTGAAGATCGTCTCGGCCTACGTCCTGATCCCGTTGATTCTGGTGATTGTCCAGAGTCGCCGACCCTGGAAAATCGCACTGGCCGTCGCGACCCTAGTGCCGAGCTTGCTCTGGTATATTCATGCCTGGAGCGTCCTGGCAGGGGGGGCCGGGTCGCGGGCCTCGGCCGAGAACGCGGCGATCTGGTGGCGGGTCCTGGTTCCATCGGCCTTGTTCAACATGGGGATGTGGATCAACCTCGCCCGGTCGTTAACTGTGCGGGCGTTCACGCCGATGGGGGGTTTGCTCGCGGCCCGGGGGTTTGTGGCGACGGCCCCGGATCGGCTCTGGCGGGTCTGGGGCCTCTCGGCGGCCTTGGCCCTGCTGGTCTTGGCGGGTAAGCTGCATCATGAGTATTACTGGCTCGCCCTGGCTCCTTTGGCAGCCTTGGGGATGGCCAAGGGTCTGGTGGACCTGGCCAGGCGCGGTCTCTGGGGGCGGTCGCTCGCCGTCGCTGCAGCTTTGGGGTTCGTAGTGTTGGCGGCGGTGCTGTCGGCCTCGACCTATAGGACGCCGCCGGAGTGGGTCGCCTTGCCCGAGGCCGCCAGGGTGATTGACCGCCTGGTTCCGGCGGACGCCCTGGTCATTGCCCCCGAGGCCTTGCTCTATGCGGCCGACCGGCGCGGCTGTCGCCTGGAAGCCGGCGCGGCCCCGGCCCAGCGGGCCGCGAGCGAGTGGAGCGGGACAATCAACCCAGCGAACCCCCTGGCATTGATCGAATTCTACCAAGGGCACGGTGCCCGATTTGTCGCCGACGTCTATGATGGGGCGGACGATCCGCGGCGGCCCCTGCACGATGCGATCCGACGCCGATACACCGTTCTGGTCGATCGTCCAGGCGTGTTCCTGGCCGCCCTTTGACTTGAACTGAACCGAACCGAGAAGAGGCCGCGCATGCCGCCCGAGCCAACCCCCGTGACCCTGCCCGACTTCGCCCGCTGGAAAGCCGAGGGGCGGAAGACCGTCGTGCTCACGGCCTACGACTTCACGACGGCCCAACTGCTTGACGAGGCCGGGGTGGATTGTCTCCTGGTCGGCGACACGCTCGGCATGGTCGTGCAGGGACGCGAGACGACCCTGCACGTCACGCTTGACCAGATGATCTACCATGCCGAGATGGTGGCCCGCGCCGCGCGTCGGGCGTTCGTCGTGGCCGACCTGCCATTCCTGAGCTATCAGGCGTCGCCCGAACAGGCGATCCTCTCGGCCGGGCGGTTCCTCAAGGAGACCCGTTGCGGCGCGGTGAAGCTCGAAGGGGGGCAGCGGATGGCCGCGACCGTCCGCGCTCTGGTCAATGCCGACATCCCGGTCATGGGCCACATCGGCCTGACGCCGCAGTCGATCCGCAGGTTCGGCGGCTACAAGGTTCAGCGTGACGCCGTTGAGATCGTGGCTGACGCCCTGGCCCTGGCCGACGCCGGCGCGTTCGCCCTGGTCCTGGAATGCGTGCCGGCCGACCTGGCCAATCGCGTGACGAGCGAGGTCGGCCTCCCCACCATCGGCATCGGCGCGGGGCCCGGGTGCGACGGCCAGGTCCTGGTCACGCCCGACCTGCTCGGCCTCTTCCAGGGGTTCCGGCCCAAGTTCGTCCGCCGCTACGCCGACCTTGGTGAGGCCGTCCGTCAGGCTGCCGCCGCCTACGCCGCCGACGTTCGCGGCGGGCTCTTCCCGAACGAAGGGGAGAGCTTCCACTGATCGGTCTGGTCATGCCAAGGTCTGGATGTCGGGCCGCCTGTCCTGACCGCCCTCCCGCCCTCCATGATTGAGATTGCGTCTTCGAGGGGCCTGTCGCATTTGAGCTGTTGAGGGTCGGTTTCAGGGTGACGTTCATCCGCGCCGAAAATTTGGCGCTGGATCGGCACAACTCCATGCTATCAGTGAGCCTGAGTGCGCCGAAGCCTCGGGTGTCGAAGTGCCGAAACTGTCAACCCGCTCGTCTCCCCAATGCGACAGTCCCTCTTCGAGGGTGGTCCGCGATCGGCCCAACCGTTCGTCGGGCTTGGTTTACGGCCGGTTGTTGCGTAATTTTTTGAATTCCTGATAAATAGCAAACTTTTAGTTTGACTTGACTCGTTTCAGTGCATTACAGTGAGATTGCGAACCATTTTTAAGAATTGCGATTCAATTCGCAGTGATATCGCGAGGTAACGAGCCGATTTCGAAAATCGCGATTCGATTCGCGCGGCGATGCGTTACGACAGAGCGTTGTGCCTTAATCAACTTCGAGACCACGACGTCTTCCAAGAAGTAGAGTGATGACATGAGCGGCGGTCTTTCTGAACGCGACTGGGAAATTTTGCTCAATCGCTTTTCTGACGGAACAGTCGTGCCGTTTCTGGGTGCGGGGGCCTGCCACGGCACCTTGCCACTCGGAAGTGAGATCGCGCGTGAGTGGGCGGCAAAGTATCACTATCCGTTCGCTGACGATGGTGATCTGGTCCGGGTCGCTCAGTACCTGGCGATCGAGTATGATCCGACCTACCCTAAAGAACTGATCCTGAAACGGTTCAAGGGGGTGAGGCCGCCCGATTTCCGCTCGCCCGACGAACCGCACGCCGTCCTGGCACAACAGAAGTTACCGATCTACCTGACGACAAACTACGACGACTTCATGGTCCAGGCGATCAAAGCCGAGCGCAATGATCCCCGCCGTGAATATTGTCGGTGGAATGATCTGACGCGACTTCAGCCGACGGTGTTCCAGCAGGAGCCGAACTACCGTCCCTCGCCGGCGAACCCGCTGGTTTTCCACCTCCACGGCCATACCACCCCGGACTCACTGGTCCTGACCGAGGACGATTACCTGTCGTTCCTGGCCAGCCTGCAAGACCCCGCGCTGCTGCCCGGTCCGGTCCGGATGGCGCTCGCGGAGGCCAAGTCCTTGCTGTTTTTGGGCTACCGCCTGGCTGATTGGAACATTCGCGTGCTGCTCCAGGGCCTGCGGGGCCTGAGCGGCCAGAGCAGCCTGAGCGTGATGGTCATGCTGCCGCCCGAAGGTTCCGACGCCGACCGCCAGCAAAAGTTGCAGAGCTACATGGAGCGCTACTACGCCGCGGCGCGCCTGAAAGTCTACTGGGGCACGGCCCGCGAGTTCTGCGGCGAGCTGGCCGGCCGCTTGAAGGCGCAGCCGACGTAGCGGTCTCGCCCCGAACGATTCGGCATGGCTTTACTTCAAAAACACAGACTTTTTAATGAGGAGAACCGGCGATGACGATGCTAAGCGGATTGGGAACGGGTCAGGCGGCGAGGGTCCAGCCTACCGACACGCTCAGCGGGCCGCAATGGAGGAGCCTTCTGAACCGGATTGATGAGAAGCGTTGTACCCCCTTCATCGGATCTGGAGGATGCGATCCGGACCTCGTGCCCCCGCCATGGAAGATCGCGCAAGAGTGGTCGTCGGACGCCGAATGCCAGTATCGCCTCGGCGACACGACCAACTTGCCTCAGGTCGCTCAGTACCGCGCGACCAACGAGATGATCCCGAGCGAGGAACTCCACCGAAAATTGAAACACGCCCAACTGGCAAATTCCACGAATGACAACGATGTGCATCGTTGCCTGGCCGCACTGCCATTTCCTTTGTATGTCTGTACGCATTATTTTAATTTCATGACTGAAGCGCTCCGGGAACGGAAGAAGGACCCGCGCCGGGAATTCTGCCGCTGGCATCAGGACGAGGCCATGAAGTTGGCTCTCGGCCCCACACTCATGGAACAGGAACCAGAGTACAAGCCGTCGCCGGCGAACCCCCTCGTGTTTCACCTCTTCGGATTACTGGAGCAGCCCGCCTCAATGGTGCTGACCGAGGACGACTACCTCGATTTCCTGGTGAAGACCGCGTTCGACTCGACGACCCATTCGTCCGGGCAGGTCGACGAGCCCGCCATCCCGCTCGCGGTCGATCGAGCAATGACCAACCCGTCACTGCTCTTTCTGGGCTACCGGCTCGATGACCTCGAGTTTCGCGTGCTCCTGAGGAAGCTGATTTGCAGTCGGCAGATCCGCAACAGCATGCACATCACAGTGCAGATGGTGGCGGTCGACGACTCGACCGATGCCGAGCAGGTTCATCAGCTCCAGGATTTCGTCAACAAATACCTGAAGTATATCAGCTTTGGGGTCAGCGCGTATCCGGGCACCCTGAACGACTTCACCACCGAGCTGCACCAGCGCTGGGAGGATTTCGATGCGAAGGCACCCGGGGACCGCTGAGGCGATGATGGAGTCGACGGTCAGCCCGCCCGCGGCCTTCGAGAACTCGGAGAGGGCGCCGGCGTCGGGAATACCCTACGTCGGCCCTCGACCCTTCGAGCGATGCGAACAGGGCCGGTTCTTCGGCCGAAATCGCGAAGCGCTCGATCTGATGTACCTGATTCTGGCCCATCCGGCGGTCCTGCTCTACGCTGAGTCGGGCGCCGGCAAGTCGTCGCTGGTCAACGCCAAGCTGATCCCGATGCTTGAGGGCGAGGGCTGCCATGTGCTCCCGGTGGCCCGGGTCCGGGGCACGACCCACGGGCTTGAGCCGGACGACATCGACAACATCTTCGTGTTTCACGCCCTGGAGAGCTGGACAGGGCTGCTCCAGCCGGAGGACGCGGTTCGGCTTTCCAAGGCCACGGTACCCGACGAGCTGGCTCGAATCTCCGACAGGTTGGCGAAACTCTCTGGCGAGCTCAACCGGGGATACGACGAGCCGCCGCAGATCGTCGCGATCATTGACCAGTTCGAGGAGTTGTTCACCCATTATGGCCACCGTTGGGACGAGCGCCGGGGCCTGTTCGAGCAGATCGCCGCAGCCCTCGTCGCCCTGCCGAATCTGCATGTGCTCTTCGCAATGCGCGAAGATTACAGCGCCGGCATGGATTCGTTCGCCGCGATCCTGCCCGAGAAGCTCCGGACCCGTTATCGCCTGGAGCACCTGAACCGGAAGTCGGCGCTCGAGGCGATCCGAAGGCCCATGGAGGACGCCGGCCGCAAGTTTGCTGACGGGGTGGCCGAGCGGCTGGTCGACGACCTGATGAAGATCCGGGTGGCGCGCAGCACGACCCGAGCCGGCGGCGAGTCGATCGACGGCGACCTGGCCGCCACCTACGGTCAGACCCCGCCCGGGACGTCCACGTCAGAGATGCTGGCCTACAACCCCAAGGCGCACTCGGAGACCGAGGAATACGTCCAGGGCGAATCGGTCATGCCGGTCCAGCTTCAGGTCGTCTGCCAGACCCTCTGGGAAGGGCTCAGACCCGAGGAAACGACCGTCACGCTCCAGCACCTGGAGAAATGCGGCGACATTGATGGCGCCCTGTCCGGCTTCTACGAGCGCTGTGTGGACGAAGCTGCGGGCACTGTCGGCCTGGGCGAAGGGAAGCTCCGCCGCTGGTTCGAGGACAAGCTCATCACCCGGATGGGCACGCGCAGGGTCGTCATGCGCGATCCGGAACAGAACCAGACCGAGGGGCTGCCCAACGAGGCGGTGGACGTGCTCGACGAGCGCCACATCATCCATGGGGAAGACAAGGATGGAGTGCGCTGGTATGAGCTGACGCACGATCGCTTCATCGCTCCGATCCGCGACGCGAACCGTCGATGGCGCAGCACGCGCTCGGCTGACACCCTGGAAGCGCTGGAACGTCAGGCAACCGCCTGGTTCCAAGCGTTGGACGCCGACAAGGCGTCTCATCTCCTGAACGCCGAAGACCTGGGCAAGGCCGAGGTCTGGATCACCGGGACCGACGCGGCCGACCTGGGCTACAGCGAAACACTGGCCGAGTTCCTCAAGGAGGGCCGTCGGAGCCTGACGAAAGCCGTGGAGATGACGGAGCGGCGGGTCTTGATTCGCAGTTCGATCATTCTGGGCGTCGCGGTGCTCGTCGCGATCGTCGGCTGGTTCCAGTCCTACATGAAAGGCTGGGAAGCGGGAGTATTCGTCACGACGAACGACGCACTCTACCAGGCCGAACAGAACCCGCAGGCGGGCCTTCAACGCGCCGTCGAGGCGGCGGACAAGATCAGTGGCAGTTGGCTGCCGATTGGTAAGTCGGCCTCGGACAAAACGACCCAGGCTCTCCGTCACATCCTGGTCCGTACCCGCCAGCGCCTGGTGATCGACGGTGGCACGACCGAGCTCACCGATCTCGACTTCCATCCGGACGGCCGCCACGTCGCCCTCCTGGGACAGGACGGCTCGGCCCAGCTCTGGGACATCGGCATCGCGGACGACGCAACCGATGACCTGTTGATCGACACTCTGCCAGCAGATGTCGAACCCAACAGTTCGACCCGGCTCAATGTCCGCGTCAACCACATCACGTTCAACGCGACCGGCAACCTGCTGGTCGTCGTCTGCGGCAACCCCGCCAAACCGCTCGACAAAGGGACGGCGAGGATCTGGAGACCGAAGGGGTTCGGGCACGAGCGAACAGTCACGCTGCTAACGGACGGCCATACCGGGCCCGTCACCGAGGCGGCGTTCAGCCCCGACCAGCGGTTCCTCGCCACGGCGTCCGTCCAGAGGAAGAAGGGCGGCCTCCTCCAGGTTTTCGACATGAAGGCCAGCATGCTCGCCAAGACCGGCAAGCCCGCCTGCCGAGCCCTCCTGCTGGACGAGATGGCCAACTGCGTGAGCTTCGGTCCTGAGAACCAACTCTGCGTGGCTTCGGGCAACCTGGAAAGCGATGAACGGGGAGCGAAAGGAGGCGTGGAGATCTACCGCTTGGTCTCTGAGGATCCGGAGGCCCCGCTTCACCTCGTCACCGAGATGAAGGACTACGACGGACCAGTCTCGCACGCGGTCTTCAGCCTCGACGGCCAGTTGGTTGCGGCCGGCTGTCGCGACGGCGCGATCCGGGTCTTCCGCGCTGACAACGGCGGCGAGATCGTCGCCACGCTCCTTGGCCATACGAAGCCCGTGGTCAGCCTGGTCTTCAGTGCCGACGGGTCGCGGCTGGTCACGGCCAGTTACGATCGGACCGCGCGCGTCTGGGAGGCGGGTCGCTGGCTGGCCAACCCCGGTCGTGAGTGGTCATGCAACGCCACCTTGAGCGGCCATAAGTCCGATCTCTTCCACACTGAGTTCAGCCCCGACGGCTCGCTCGTCCTGACCTGCAGCTACGACAAGACTGTGAGGCTCTGGGACGCGGGCACCGGAGAGCGACTGGTCATCTTCCCCGGACACAAGGGGCCGGTCTATACCGCCCGGTTCAGCATGGACGGCCGCCTGATCGGCACGGTCTCCGCCGACAAGTCGGCGCGGATCTGGGACGTCGGCCAGGTCGAGTCGCCTCAACATCTCCTGAGCGGCCACGACGCGGCCGTGCGCGACGTGGCCATCGATCCCGAGGGTCGATGGACCCTGACCGCGTCGGCCGACGGCACCTCCAAGCTCTGGGACCTGAAGGATGGGACTCTGGCCCGGACGTTCCGGGGACACACAGGCCCCTTGACGGCTGCCGCCTTTGCCCCCGGTAGCGCCCTGGTCGCCACCGCGAGCCTTGACGGCACCGTCCGGCTCTGGAGCTGCAAGGGCAAGACCAACGCCAAGCCCATCACGCTCAACGTCCGTTCCGCTGCCCTGGGCGTCACCTTCAGCCCAACCGGCCGCTTTCTGCTGACCTCTTGGGCCGACGGCCAGATGCGACTGTATGCGAGAGACCCGAACTGGACGCAGGTGGGTCCTCCTTGGCCCGGTTCCGCCCGACGCCTCAGCCCCCACCTCTTCGCCGACGACGACTCGGTCCTGGTCACACCCAACATCGGGCTGCTCCAGATCAAGGGGAACAAGGGATCGGTCAAGATCTGGGACCTCTCAGAGACGACCAATTCTGATCAGGGAAAAGTCAAAGAATTACACACATGGAGAACTGAGCTTCCAGTCGCTGACGTCGCCTTCGGGACCGACGCGAATGGGGGTGGCGACCTGATCGCCGCGGCGCTCACGGACGGACTGCGCGGCGGGGCCGTGCGACTCTGGTCCTGGCGGGATAACCCAGCGCTTCAGATCGGCAAGGACCTGCCACACGATGTCGGCGTCGAGCGCGTCGTGCTGCGTCGCGACGGCCGAGAGCTGGTCAGTGAGTCGGAGGGCGGGACCGGCCTGGTCTGGAGTCTTCCCCTCCCGACGAACGGCGAGACTCCGAAGCCCAAGAAGAGGCTGCCAGGCCTGACCGGGCCTGTGCCAAACCTCGCCTACAGCCCAGACGGCACGCAACTGGCGTCCGATGGCGGCCGGCTGGCGACCGATACCGGAGACGGTCCCGTCCAGGTCTGGAATCGACCCGCCAACCCGCATCCACCCGTCGTCTTCCGGGGCCAACGGACCTCGATTCTGGCCCTGGCCTTCGCCCTGGACGACCCCAAGCAGATTCTGACTGTCGACCGTGAGAATCGCTTTCAACGCTGGCAAATCGACACGGGCAGCCCTCTTGAGCAGCACCGAGGGCCCGACTTCCCGGCCACGACCTCAGCGATCAGCCCGGACGGCCAAAGCGTCCTCACCGGCGCTTCCGATGGGTCGGCCCAGCTCTGGAAGGTAATGACCAACGAGAAGAAGGTAATGACCAACGAGAAGTTCGTTTTGAAGGGTCACACCGACCAGATCTCCGCCGCCGCGTTCAGCCCCGACGGAGCCTTGGTCGTCACCGCGAGCTGGGACAAGACAGTCCGGATCTGGAGGGCGAGGGACGACGGCCCAAACAAGGCCGGACAGCCAGTCGGCGGTCCGATTGATCTGGGTGATTTCGTGAACTCCGTGCGGTTCCACCCCGATCAAAGCCGGCGGTTGCTCGTCACGGCCACCGGCGACCTGACACGCGAGCGGGTCCAATCCAAGAAACCGAACCCTGAGAACAAGGCCTTGGTGGCTTATCTGGTCCGGCCGAACACTCTGGAAGCAGAGCCAATATTTCAGACGCCCAAGGCCGCCAAGACGTCAACGGACCTTGCGAAGGAATATTTCGGCGTGAATGCGACCTTGTGCAGCCCCGACGGCCACCGGGTCTACCTGGCCTGCGGCGGCCAGGGGCCAGCCGACTGCGTCGTCAAGGTCTACGATGTCGTCGATGGCCGCCTGGTTGGCAAGCCGAAAGTGCTCGGTCAACCAGACGACAACGGCCACACCGAGCCGATCCTTGCTCTCGATCTCTCGCCGGACGGGACGTCGCTCGTCACGACCAGCGCCGACAACACCGCCTGCCTCTGGGACCTGAAGAAGAATCGGCTTATTGGGAAGCTGAGCGAGCACAGCGGCGACGTCGTCAGCGCGTCGTTCAGCCCCGACAGCAAGTTCGTGGTGACGCTCAGCCTTCAGGACGGCACCGCCAGAATCTGGGACGCCGCGACCAGCGAGCGGATTTCCGTGATCGCCACGAGGCGATCTGGAGTCAACAGCGCAGCACTCGGCATCTTGCTCGGGCCCCGGTCGTTCACCGATGACGTAGCCGCCGCCGTCTTCAGCCCCGACGGCACGCGGCTGATCACCGCCAACGGCGACGGCAACGCCCGGATTTACCAACTGGAACTGTGCGGAAATCTCGAAGAACTGCGCGCTGTCGCCAAACGGCGAACCTTGGACCCCGGCCACGCCCCGTCCATCCAATCGCCGTAGGAATGATCCAAACCGGGGGCGGCTCATCTCGCCCGAAACTCAATCCCCTCCGCCGCCGACCGCCCCGGGACGCCGCTGATCCCTTGGGCGGTCGGCGAGCCCAACACCTCGCGGCCTTCCACCGTCTCAGCGGACTTGGAGTGACGTTGTATGTTAAAATAGATAAATCAGGAAAACTGTTCTGATTAACGATCAGGTGATTCCCACCACGTTTCGATGCCGAGGGCCTGAGATGTTCGACCAGCGGGAGTTGATCAGTCGGGTCGAGCGCGCGGACCCGTTGGAGTTCGCGCAGATCCTGGCGACGCCGACCCTGGAGGAAGAAGAAGCCTTGCGGGCCCATCTGGGGAACGGGGCCTACCAGAGGATGCGCGCCTCGGCCTTACGGGTCACGGCGACGGGTTCTCAGCGCGGCCTGTTTGACCTGTTCGGGCGGCCGGAACCGGCCGTGGCCGCCAGGCTCGGCAACGTGGTCGTGTTGCCTGGAATCATGGGCAGCGAGCTTTCGGTCAGTCCTTCACCGAGTGAGCTCGGCAGTACGGTCTGGCTGAACCTGCTCCGGGTCGCGTTGGGCCAGATCGAGCGGCTCAGTCTGGAGCCCGGCGGGCCTGGTTCAGCCTACCATGTGCGGGCGACGGGCATCCTCAAGTCATACTATGGCGAACTGACGCTCTCGGTGGCCCAGCGGTGGAACACGCAGACGTTCTGGTACGATTGGCGGAAGAGCCTGAACGAGGCCGCCGACCAGCTCCGGATCGCGATTGATCGGTGGTTCGGCGCCAACGCCCCGGTCCATCTCGTGGCGCATTCGCTGGGTGGCCTGGTCTGTCGAACGTTCATCCAGCGCCATCCGGACCGTTGGCGGAGGATGCTTGACCCCGACGAAGGTAAGCGAGGCGGGCGGTTGGTGATGCTCGGCACGCCGAACCACGGGTCGCACCTGATCCTCCAGGCGGTGTGCGGTCTGGCGAGCACTGTGCGCAAGGTCGCGATGGTCGACCAGCGGCATGACGTCGCGGGCATCCTGCGCATCCTGAATTCATTCGTCGGCAGCTTCCAGCTCTTGCCGTCGCCCGAGCACGACCCGCGCGCCGAGCCGTTCTACGATGCCAAGACTTATGGTGACTTGAACATTCCCCAAGGCGTGCTCGACGCCGCCAGGACGCATCACGCGGTCCTCAAAGACGTGATCGAACCCGACCGGATGGTCTACGTCGCCGGTTCGAACCAGCCGACGCTCGCCGGCCTGACCGACCCGGCGCGGCTCCGTGATGCGTCGGCCTACCTGGGCACCACGCAGGGCGATGGCAGTGTCTCGCACGCCCTGGGGCTGCTCAAGGGGGTGCGAACGTACTTCATCGAGTCGGAACATTCGGCCCTGACCAGCAACCCCCAGGTGCTCGCGGTCCTGGACGACCTGATGCAAACCGGCAAGACGTTGAACCTGTCCGACAGACAGGCCGTGCGTGGGGCGAAGCGCAAACCGAGCGACCTCGCGGACTGGGCCACGGTGGGCGAGTCGGTCATCAATCGGGAAAATGCCGAACTGGACGAACTTCAGCAGTTGAGCCGCACGTTGCAACGCCGGATTGGCCCGACTGTCCGGCGAGGGCCGTTGGCGACGGAACCTCCGAAGACCGAGGGACAGCGCGTCAGTCCGACCGAGCGGGTCATCACCGACCTGCTCCTTCGTGACTTCCTCGGGTCGCACAGCACGATCGACGACGCGGCCCTGGAGCTGAACCACCCACTAACCTCGATCGAGGTCCGCTTGGTCCAGGGCCGGATCGAGCAACCGGACGAGTTGCCAGCCGTGCAACCCGAAGATCTGCCGGAGGAGTTACCGGTCGATGCGGTGGCGGTGGGTCATTACATAGGCGTCCGACCCCAGGCGGCCGAACTCGCGCTAGACAACGCCCTGAGTCGGG
>JBDTIR010000473.1:0-2820 GCA_039936275.1 Isosphaeraceae bacterium
CATAAGGGGGGGTGGGGCGCGTGACCACGTCGGCCAGTTTTTCGGTCTCGGGCTGGGAGACCGGGTCGGTCCCTTCGCGTTTTTTCCGCTTCAGGTCGAAGCTGAAGGCGAATTCATCGTACTCGTCCCAGGTGACCTCGTGCGTCCCCATCCAGAAGGGAGGAATCTGGACCTCGTGCGTCGGCCCTTCGTCCTCGCCTCGATTCTCTTCATCGTCCGGACTGCCCATGATGAATTTGCCGCCGGCGATGGGCACCATGTCGAACTTGATCGTAGTGCCTGGAATCGTCTCGGTATACGGAGCCATCTTGGTCTGGGGCGGGGCTTCCTGACCCTTGGCCGGTCCAAGAGCGGCCACGAGGCCGCAGGCCAGGACCAGGGCGCAGGCCCCTCGAAATCGATACTGCCAATCGTGACGCACCTTTGGTATGCTCCTTGATGTTGCTCGCAAATTCACACCCCCTTTTTTTGGACCTTGGCCACGGCCGAAACGGCTGTGGAGTGTTTGATGCCGAGCCCGCTTCGGGTCCCCAGACCCTTGATGTTCGTACTATTCTGGGCCGTCTTGATGTTCAATGGTCTGTTCGTCTGGATCGTTCTCCAGCCAGGTCCGGCGACTTCGGCCGCGCCGACGAACCACGAACCCAGCCGCCCTCTTGAGGGCGAGGCGTCTCGGTTTGAGTTCCGCCAGACGCACATGGGCAGCGAGTTCACCCTCATTTTATACTCCGCCGACGAGGCCAAGGCCAGACGCGGCTCCGACGCCGCCTTCGCCCGAATCGCCCAGCTTGACGCCGCCTTCTCGGACTATCAGCCCGAGAGTGAATTGATGCGGCTCTGCGATCAGGCCGGCGGTCCGCCAGTGAAGGTCAGTTCCGACCTCCTTTCGATCCTGAATCGCTCAAAGAGCATGGCCCAACGCTCTGGCGGAGCGTTTGACCCGACGGTCGGCCCGGTCGTCCGGCTCTGGCGGCGCGCCAGGCGCACCCGAGAGTTACCCGGGGCTGACCTGCTGGCGAAGGCTCGCGACTTCGTCGGGATCGACAAGATGACCCTGGACGACCAGGCCGGCACGGTCCAACTGGCCAGAAAAGGCATGAAGCTGGATCTCGGCGGGATCGCCAAGGGGTTCGCCTCTGACGAGGCGCTGGCGACCTTGCGTCGGCAAGGGATCCGGCAAGCCCTGGTCGCCGGCGCGGGCGACATCGCCGCAGGCGACCCGCCCCCGGGGGCCAAAGGTTGGACCGTCGGCATCGCTCCTCTGGAGGCCCCCGGAGCGCGTCCGTCTCGGTTCCTGGCGTTGAGCCATGCCTGCGTTTCGACCTCCGGCGACGCCGAGCGGTTCGTCGTGATCGACGGCGTCCGCTATTCGCATATCGTCGACCCGGGGACCGGCCTGGGCCTGACCAGGCGCGCGAGCGTGACCGTCGTCACCAATGATGGCGCAACCTCCGACAGCCTGGCGACGGCCGCCACGGTGCTTGGCCCTGAACAAGGGCTCAAACTGGTCGAATCGGTCCCGAACGCGGCGGCCTTGTTCGTAATCAAGGAGGGCGGCAAAACCAAGGCCATTGAGTCCTCGCGCTGGAAGACCCTGCCGACCGCTTCGCCCAAATCAGAGAAGGCGGCGGCGGTCGTCCCGACGGACTAAGGGCGGTTCGGGTTGAATCGGCCGGGCGGGCCGTTACAATGACCGCATTCCGAAGCGAATCTTCGCGCCGGCCAAAAGCGCCGAGCACCAAGGGAGTGGCATCCAAGATGCGCATGGTTCTGGCGACGATCGTACTGGGTTCGATCCTTCAGGGACCGGGCGCGCCTCGATTGGCCTTCGCGGATGACGCCCAGACGTCGAAGCCTCTGGAAGCGATCGACCTGAAGGACGGCCACCGCGTGGTCGGCGTGGTGATCGCTGAGAAGCCAGGGGCGATTTATGTCGATCTGGGCTTCGACGTGGTGAAGCTGCCTCGCGATCAGGTCGTCGGTCGTCATCCTCCGGACCAAGGCGCGCCTTCCTCGACTGGGACGACGGCCGAGCCGGCCTCAAACGGCTTCTACAAGCAACAGGGTCCGTCCAGCAGGCGGCCCATTAAAGAGTTGGTTCAGCAGTTCGGCGAGGGGGTCGTGTCGATCGAGACCCCGTCGGGCCTGGGCTCGGGGTTCGTCGTCAATGACGACGGCTACGTCGTCACCAACAATCACGTGATTGAGGGCGAAACGCGGATCAGCGTGGTCCTGTATCAAGGAGGATCCGGCGGCCTGACCCGCAAGCGGATCGACGACGTTGAGATCGTCGCACTCAACCCGTTCGTCGATCTCGCCCTGCTCAAACTTCCTCCCGTTGAGAATTTGAAACTGACCAGTGAGTTCCTGGGTAATCTGGAAGACCTGAGCGTCGGCGACGCCGTGTTCGCCGTCGGCACCCCCCTGGGCCTGGAACGGAGCGTTTCGCAAGGAATCCTCAGCACCTTGAATCGTAACTTCGACGGCCTAATCTACTTGCAGACCGACGCGGCCATCAACCCGGGGAACTCGGGCGGCCCTTTGTTCAGCATGAAGGGGGACGTGATCGGCGTGACCAACATGGGCTTCCGAGGCACCGACAACCTGGGGTTCGCCATTCCGATCAGCTACGTCAAGGATTTCCTGCGCAATCGCGACGCCTTCGCCTTTGACAAGGACAACCCGAACACGGGCTACCGTTATCTCGACCCCCCGCGCCGGCTTCGCCCCGAGCAACCGCCAGGTGCCTCGACAGGCCCCAAGAATAAAGCAACAGGGACCTGAGTTGATTAGTAAATGGTCTCAAGCGAGCGTGGGGGG
>JBDTIR010000474.1:0-2087 GCA_039936275.1 Isosphaeraceae bacterium
CAGAAGATCATGACCGAGACAGTCAGAATTCATCCTGGGAAACGATCTCGCCGCCGGCCCTAGCGCCGACAGGCATTCAGACTTCACGGCGTATCGAAGTCGTCGAGAATCGAATCGAACTATTGGCGATTATGATGTGAAGGAATTCAGTCTGGCTGATTCTTGGAGGACGGCGTTGGCTTTGTCAAGAGGCTACCGAAAAATCTTTAGATTCGGCCGATCCGTTGAAACGGGGTCGGGCCGATTGCGATGTTCCGGCCCGTTTCAGGTAGAATCTCTCGATCGCCACCCCAACATGGAGACCCGGGTTATGCCGTCGAATCCTTCGCCTCTTGACGATCAGGTCGTGATTTCCGTACCGCTCGGCTCGCGCTCGTATCAGGTCCAGGTCGTCAGCGGCCAACCTCAGGGGTTCGGCCCGTTCGCCAGATCGGCGCTCGACGCTACCTGGGCCGGGCGCTCATGCCGGCGCGCCTTGCTTGTCACCGATGAACACCTCGCCCCGCTCGCCGACTCGTTGATGACGGCCCTTCAAGGGGTCGAGATCGAGGCGGTCACGGCCGTCTTGCCTCCTGGAGAAGCCACCAAGAGCCTGGAACAGGCGTCGAGCCTGTACGACCGCCTGGTTGCGATCCGGGCCGACCGGCACACGGCGGTTGTCGCCCTGGGCGGAGGCGTCGTTGGCGACCTGGCCGGCTTTGTCGCCGCGACGTTCACCAGGGGCCTCCCCTTGCTGATGGCCCCCACCAGTCTCCTGGCGCAGGTTGATAGCAGCGTCGGCGGCAAGGTCGGGGTCAATCACCCCAGGGCCAAGAACATCATCGGCGCGTTTCATCAGCCGGCCGGCGTCTGGATCGACACCCATACGCTCCTTACGCTCCCTGTACGCGAGTTACGCTGTGGTCTGGCGGAAGTCGTCAAGTACGGCGTGATCCTCGATCCCGAATTCTTCACGTTCGTGGAAGCAAATGTTGATTCCATCCTTTCCCTTGACCCCCAACCCATCCGTCAGATCGTGGCGCGAAGCTGCCAGCTCAAGGCCGACGTCGTGGCTCGCGACGAACGCGAGGAAACCTGCTTGCGAGCCGTGCTCCACTTCGGCCACACGATCGGCCACGCCGTCGAGGCCGTCGCCGGCTATGGAGGCGCGTTTCAGCACGGTGAAGCCGTCGCCGTCGGCATGGTCGCCGAGTCTCGCCTGGCCGAGCGGCTCGGCTGGATCGAACCGGCCGTCACCGATCGGCTCACGACCTTGCTTGAACGGTTCGGACTGCCCGTGGCCTGCCCCGACCTTGATCCAGACCTCTTGCTGGACGCCATGACCCGCGACAAGAAGAACCTCGGCGGTCGCGTCCGGTTCGTCCTGCCCCGTCGGATCGGTCAGGTGGACTTGACCGACGCCCCCAGTGAGGCCGACGTCCGCGCCGTGCTTAAGGGTTGACGTCGATGCTCATTGCAATGGTTCCAGATCGAGCCGCCCTTGTTCCTTGTCCAGGATCGGCGGCGACTGCACCGAGAGGAACCTCAAGCCTTCCCCCTCGGTTTGGACCCCATGAAAGACCCCCTTGCCGATCCGGACCCGCGACCCCTTGGACACCGGCACGATCTCGTCTCCCACCCGAACCGACCCCGAACCGTCGAGGATCAAGAGCACCGTCTCCGCCTGGTTATGTCGATGGACCTCCGACGTTTTCCCCGGATCGATCGTGACCAGGTCGGCCGCGACCACGTTCTCAAGCGCCGTGTCCCTGGTAATCTGCGTGACTTGAAAGACGCCGAATTCTTCCATCGGCAACCCGTCATCTTTAACCTGGATCATGGGCGACCCCCCTTCGGTCCCTTTTTGGCAAGTAATCTTCCTCCTCATTCTCAAGTTTACGTCCCGCCGCGTCCTTCGAACAGTTGGCCCGGGAATCAGTGGACGCTTGCACCTTATCCACGTCGAAGTCCATAATGCCGCCGAGTGAAACGGCGCAACGACTCCATTCCAGAAAACCAAAAAAACGAGGGAGGCAAGGTGGACGACCCGGAACTCCTTGACCTGATCTGCCTGACGATGGTGCCCGGCGTGGGTCCGCACACCAGCA
>JBDTIR010000475.1:0-3853 GCA_039936275.1 Isosphaeraceae bacterium
GCCAATTCCCTGCCCGCCCTCCTGCGTAGTCGGACCCTCGAAACCGTCCGCAACGAAGAGACGCCGCTCTGGGACCGCCCGTTCGCCCTCTTGTTCTTCTTTACCGTGCTCACAATTGAATGGGTCGTGCGTAAACGCGCGGGCTTGCCTTGATGTGTCGGGCGTGTGAACCACGCGAAAATTCTCTGGGATTCAAATAACCGGCGTGCTTTACACACTGCTCCAAGGATTTCTCAGCGCAGGAGTCTCCAAACGATGGCCGTCGCTCCGCCTGAACCGCGATCCCTCCCCCGGTCGATCCGTCGCGGCTTGCGCCGGGTGGACCGTCGTCTTCGGGTCGTCGCCTTGGTGCGCGGCCTGGGAATTGTTGCTCTCGTTCTGGCGATCGGCGCTGTGCTGGGCATGGCAGCGGACCTCGTCTTTGTCTTGCCGGACGGGATGAGGTGGGCGACCTGGTCGGCCTGGCTGGCTTCAGCGAGCGTTGCGCTGGTCTGGACCGTCGTCCGCCCCCTGGTGCGCCGAGTCGGCTGGATGGACCTGGCTGCGTTGGCCGAGCGGGCGCACCCGATGCTTCACGAACGCCTGACCAGCACCATCGGCCTGTTGCGAGGCCCCGCGCATGGCTCGCCCGAGTTGATCGACGCGCTCGCGGTCGAGGCCGCCGATCGCGCCGAAGGCTTGAATCTCGGTCTGGCCGTGTCATTGCGAACGGCTTTTAGACGATGCGCCCTGGGCGTTTCGACCTTTGCCCTGGTCATGCTGCCGGGCGTTGCCGGACCCGAGCCGATGGCGAACCTCGTGACCCGGTTCGTGGCCCCCTGGCTTGATGTCGAACGCGTCGGCCGGTTCCTGCTGGACGTTCGTCCCGGCGATCGGATCGTGGCCGTCGGCTCCGATGTCACGATCACCGCCAACGTCCGCCCTCGGTTCGGTTCCGGCAACGCCCCCGAAGACGCCTGGCTGCACTGGACCGACGCTCTTGGCAAAAGCCGGAGCGTCCGCATGACCGCCGAATCGATCGACGCGGCCTCAACGCGCACCTTCACCGTCACCTTGCCCCGCGTTGCCGACTCGTTCGGCTACCGGGTCGCCAGCGGCTCGGCTCGCAGCCGTTCGCACCGGATCACCGCCATCGAGCCGCCCGCCGTCGTCGCGCTGTCAGTGACAATCACGCCCCCGCCTTACACGAAGATTCCCGAGACCAAGGGGAACGACCCCGCCCGGATCGTGGCCCGGGAAGGGAGCCGGATCAGGCTCGACCTCACCACCAACCGCCCTCTCGCCGTCGCCGAGATCGATTGGCCCGCCGTCGGCGATGACGGAGCACCGACGATCTCAAAATCGGTCCCGATCCCGGAATCCCCTGACAAGACCCGCCGTTCAATCACACTTGACGCCTCGGCGTCTGGTCTTTATGCGTTTGCGCTCAAGGATAAATATGATCTGAGCAATTCCGTCGAACCGCCCAGACGCCTGGTCGTCCACCCCGACCTGCCGCCAACGGTCGCCCTCGATGGCTCTGACGAGCCGAGGGACGCACGCCCAGACGACGTGCTTTTGGTGGACGTCGCCGCGCACGACGACCTGGCGGTCGCCTCGACCGAGCTGCACTACGCCGTCGCGCGAACCGGCTCCGAGGCCGAACCTGAGCCCGGTCAAGTCAAGGCCCCGCTCAAGGGGTTCGGCACCCGTTCGGCTCTTGGCGAGGCGGCGCTCAGTCTCAAAGGATTGAATCTTCAACCAGGTGATATCATCACGTATCGAATTTACGTGACTGACAGCCGCCCGGGCCCCCGAGGGCCAAATATTACCTGGTCCACAATTCGTGCCCTGACCATCGTCGCCAAGGCCGAGCCCCTTTCCGTCGCTCGGGGGGCGACTGAACGGCTCGACCTCCAGGCCAAGCTCAACGCGATCAAGAAGGCCGCCCTCGAAAACCGCAAAGGAACCGAGGCCCTTCGCTACATCGCCGACGCCGCCCAAGGCGGCAACGGCCCCTGGGACAAGGCCCGCGATCAGGCCCTCCGCCAGCACGAAACCGCCGCCAGAGACGTCGCCGACAATCTCCAGCTTCTCGCCCGAGACTTCGCCAAATCGGCTCGGTTCGCCCCCCTGGAACGTCCCACCCGCCAGATCGCCGAAGTCGAGGCCGAAAGCGGCCGCGAGGCGCTCGAACAGGCCCGTCAGACCCCCGACCCCGCCCAACGTCTTGACGACCTCAAACAGGCCGATCACCGCCTGACCGCCGTCACCACCCGCCTTGACGACCTGCAACGCAAGTTCGACGCCCTGGCCAAGGCCGACGACGATCTCGACCACCTTCGAGTGCTCGCCGAGCGTCAAGACGACGTCGCCGCTCGTGCTCAAGAACTGGCCAAAACCGGCGACAACGACCAACTTGACCGCGTTCGACAGGAACAGGAGCAACTCCGCAAAGAAACCGAGGAGCTTGTCAAACGCTCTCCGGACCTTCGCGCCCGGGCCCTCGCCGACCAGGCCAGACGCGCCGATGATCTGGCCAAACTGGCTCGCGACCTCGCCCGCCGCCAGCTTGAGGAATCGCGCCAGGCCGCCGATCTTTCCGATCGCGATCAGTCCTTGAAAGCGATCGCCGACGCCCAGCGCCAGCTTGAAGACGACGCCAGGCGCCTTGCCCTCGTGGTTGATCCCCCTTTGCAAGAGAACGGCCGATCCAGGCTCAACGTTGATACTCTCGCTCAGGCCGCCGAACCCATCGAGCGTGGCGACGTCAACCAAGGGCGCGAACGCCTCGAAGCCTCGGAAACCGAACTCCGCCGTCTCGCCCGCGACCTTGACGACGTGCGCGACGACCCCAAAGCCCTGGCCCGTCGCCTCGCTCGCAGACAAGACGAACTCCGCAAACTGACCAAGGACATCGTGAACGCCGCCAAGACCCCCGAGGCGAAGGCCGAGGCCGCCGGCAAGCTCAAACCCCTGGCCAATCGGCAAAGCGCGATCGCCAAACTCGCCGCCGCGATCCCCACCGACGAACCTCAAAAACACCTCGTCAACGACGCCGCCCGCACAACCAAGTTGGCCCTCGATGACCTCAGTACGCCCCATCCCGATCAGGTCCAGGGGCACCAGACCGAGGCGTTCAACGCCCTGAACCGCCTGGCGAGCGTCTTGCCCGACCCTAACCAGCGCCGTCAAAAGACCCAGAAACAACTCAACGAGGCCCGCCGCAAGGCCGACGCGATTTCTCGCGACATCGACCGCCAGCTTCGCGAGACCGCCCCGAAACCCAATCAGGCCCCCGAAGTCGCCGCCCGCGCCCTCGCCCAGCGCGTCATCCCGATCGCCGCCAAGGCCGAAGAACTCGCCGCCGATCTGGCCGCCCTCGACGTCGGAGACCTCGCCAAACCTCAAGGCGAACGCGCCGCCAGACGCGCCCAGAAACTCGCCGACACCCTCGACGCCCTCCGAGACGCCGCCCCGACCCTCACTGACACCCCAGACGCCAAACCCGCCACCAACTGGCACCTGCTCGGCCCGTTCGACCTGAACACCGCCGTGCCTTTCTCCGTCGCCAGTCCAATCGACCTCAAGGCGATCTATAAAGCCCGTAATAATGTTCACGCCACCTGGCGGCGCGAACAATCTGGCGATCGTGGAACGATTGACCCGGGTCAGATTTACAGCCGAGACGGTGGTCAAGTCGTATTCGGCTATGCCGAAATAACCAGTCCCGCCGATGGGTTCGGCACGCTCGTCGTTGGCTCTGACGACACCTTGACCGTCTGGCTCAACGGGAAACAGGTCTACGACTTCGGCGGGAACCGTAGTTTCGACCCCGACCAGGCGAAGCTGGAAACCAGGTGGATTGAAGGCG
>JBDTIR010000476.1:0-2618 GCA_039936275.1 Isosphaeraceae bacterium
GTCCTGAACTGGCTCCAGCGCCGAGGGGGTCACGCCCCTGCCCATTGAGTCGAAGACCTCGACCGCACGCCGAGGCAGCGCCCGAACGGCACCGCTTCCGCTGGCTCGATGGTTCCTGACCGGGATCGTGCTGGCCTGGTTCGCGGCCCTGATTTTGATTCCGACCCTGGCCCTGGTCCGCGAGGCGTTCGCCGGTGGGCTTCGGCCGTTCCTGAGCGCGATCGCCTCGGCCGACGCCCGCGCGGCCTTTGTCTTGACCCTGGAAATCACGGCGATCGCGACCGTCGTCAACACCGTCTTCGGCGTCGCCTTCGCCGTGGTCCTGGTCCGCCATCGGTTCTGGGGCAAAACGTTGATTGACGGCCTGGTGGACCTGCCCTTCGCCGTCTCGCCGGTGGTCGCCGGCCTGATGCTGATCGTGCTTTACGGCCCCAACGGCTGGATCGGCCGCTGGACCGAGGCAGCGGGCCTGCGGATCGTCTACGCCTTGCCGGGGATGGTGCTGGCCTGCTTGTTCGTGACCTTGCCGTTCGTCGTCCGCGAGGTGGTGCCCGTCTTGCGCGAGTTTGGGGTCGATCAGGAAGAAGTCGCCTACACGCTGGGCGCGGGTCGGTGGACAACCTTCTGGCGGGTGACCTTGCCGTCGATCCGCTGGGGCCTGGCCTACGGCATCACTCTGACTGTCGCACGCTCGCTCGGCGAGTTCGGCGCGCTTTTGGTCGTCTCAGGCGACATCCTCGGCCGAACCCAGACCGCCACGCTCTACGTTCACGACGGCCTCGACAGCTTCCACCCCGAAGGCGCCTACGCCGCCAGCGTCGTGCTCGCCGGCGCATCGTTCGTGCTCTTGATCGGCATGGAGACGCTCCGCAAGCACATGGCGGCGAAAGAGGGAAGCGAATAAGGAGCAGGACAAATTCCAGTGATTCCAGAATGGCAAATTCCAAGATTCCAGATCAATCGATTCCAAAGAGAATAGCGCTCGAACCGAATTCAAAATTCGCAAAGGCTAAAGGTTCTGGGCCGCTCTGGTCCTGAACCGCCAACGGCAAAAGCGCCCCTTTTTGAGGGAGTGAGAAGGGGGAGGGAGAATCGCAATGACGACGGACCGTCGCAAGCCTCGGGTCGTTGAGGTTCGAGTCGAGGGACCGCGGGAATTGACGGCTCCTTGGCAACAGGGCTGGGGGCGAGCGGGTCCGAGGGAGGTGGTTGACGTGGGCATCGCGGTACAGAATCTCTCCAAGCGGTTCGGCACGTACCAGGCCGTTGATCAGGTCTCGTTCGAGATTCCATCGGGCCAGCTCGTGGCGCTCCTGGGCCCCTCGGGCTCGGGCAAGAGCACGATCTTGCGGATCATCGCCGGCCTGGAACTCGCCGACGAAGGGGCCGTCGAATTGACCGGCGAGGATGCCACAAACCTGCCTGTGCAACGGCGCGGGGTCGGCTTTGTCTTCCAGCATTACGCCCTCTTCCGTCATATGACCGTGCGTCAGAACGTCGCCTTCGGCCTGGAAGTGCAAAAACTGCCGAAGGCTGAGACCAGGGAGCGCGTGGACGAACTGCTTGCCTTGGTGCAACTGTCCGGCCATGCCGATCGCTACCCCTCACAGCTCTCCGGCGGTCAGCGCCAGCGGGTTGCCCTGGCCAGGGCATTGGCCCCTCGACCGAAAGTCTTGTTGCTCGACGAGCCCTTCGGTGCGCTGGATTCCAAGGTCCGCGACGAGCTGCGCACCTGGCTGCGGCGGTTGCACGACGAGGTCCACGTCACGAGCCTGTTCGTCACGCACGACCAGCAAGAGGCGTTCGAGGTCGCCGATCAGGTCGTGGTGCTCAACAAGGGGAAGGTCGAGCAGATGGGCCCGCCGCAGGTCCTCTATGAGCGGCCTGCGACGCCGTTCGTCACCGGGTTCCTCGGCTCGGTGAACGTGCTCAAGATTGAAACGGTGCTCTGCATGGACGTGACCGAGGAAGAAGGGCCCTTGCCGCTCGACCTGCCCGGCCCCGATGGACCGGTCTCGGTCTACGTCCGCCCGCACGACCTCGACGTCACCCGGCACCGCAACGGCCGCCCCGCATGGCCCGCCAGAATCGGCCGCCTGACCCCCCTGGGAGGCACCGTCCGACTTGACCTGACCCTCCTTGACGGCACTTCGATCCAGGTCCAGCTTACCCGCGAGCGCTACATCGAGCTGAAACTGACCAACGGCGAAGACGTGTTTGTTTCACCCAAAGATATGAAAGTTTTCCATTATGCATCAAAATCGTTTGTAGAAAACTACGTGATCTGAAATCAGGGTATCCTTCAAAGCTTGATTCATTTCAACCTTCGTGGAAACGTCTCGCATGCCGCCGTTCTTCACGTTCTGGGATCATGACGTTTTCCACAGGATGCTCGTGATCGGTGTGCCGATCGCCGAGAAGATTCTGCGGCCGATTATTGTTTATGTGTTTTTGGTCGTGCTCTTGCGGCTCTTTGGCAAGCGAGAGCTGGCGCAGCTCAACCCGTTCGATTTGATTGTACTTTTATCGTTATCCAATACCTTGCAGAATGCGATCATCGGCGACGATACGTCAGTGGCCGGCGGCTTGATTGGCGCAACGACGCTCTGCGCATTCAA
>JBDTIR010000477.1:0-1944 GCA_039936275.1 Isosphaeraceae bacterium
AATAGATCTGCCGCTGGATATGCTCGCCGAGATCGCAGCGCATCACGCAGCCGTTGAACAACCGGCCCTCCAGAGGTTCACTGGCGAGGTCTCCGCCCCAGGTTTCGACGACGTGATCGTAATAGCCAGGGGCGATCACCATCCGTCCCCAGACTCGGAGGAGACGGCGGGCCGTCGGCCTGAACAGTTGAGGAAGCATTATGTTTTGGTGTTGGCTCAAGGGGCAAAACAATCAAAAATCAAGGGCCCGGACATTCTATAGCGGCCTGCCATCGTCTGCCAAGCCGGACCATCCACACAAACGCGGACGCCGCCCTTGAATGGTAGCTCCATCGGCCGGCATACCGACCAGTCCGTTGGTTTTCGCCAACATTCAGCAGGTACGTCGGAACAACGCCCCCAATTCTGGCTTTCTGGACAATCGCAACATCTTCAGCAAAACGATCTGGCAATACCAACTTGCAGCTTCCTGCTCGAAACCGGAAACTTGGTCAAAAAGAAAGGAAACCGATTTTCCATGGCCCAGCGCACTCGTACCTTCGTCGCCTTGCCGATCCCTGCCGACCGCATCGACCGGCTCGGGCAGTTTCAGGCAAGGCTCGCGCCGCAATGGCCGGGCGTTCGCTGGATCGAGCCGAAATTGCTCCATATCACCTTGGCGTTTCTCGGCGACGTGGACACCCTCGACCTGGCCACCGTCTGCCGGGCCGTGGCCGACTCCGCGGCGGCCTGGCCGCCGTTCACCCTGGAACTCGAAGGCCTGGGCGTCTTTCCGAACCCCGCCCGACCTCGAGTCGTCTGGTTCGGCCTGACCGGCCCCGGGCTCGACGTCCTGCTCCCACTCCAGCAAGCCGTCACAGAGGCCGTCGCCCGCGCCGGCTACCCGGTTGACGACGATCGCTTCCACCCTCACGTTACGCTCGGTCGGATCAAGGTCGGGCGCGGTCCTGCGTTTGACGCGACCCCGATCCTCGCCCGACATCAGACCTGGTCGGCCGGCAGTCTCGCCACGTCCGAGGTCGTCACCTACGCCTCTCGGCTCGGTCCCGACGGCCCCGAGTACAACCCGTTGGCCCGCGCTCCCTTGAATGGGAAAATCAGCGCAGGCCCGCCTTGACGTTCCTACCCCCGACATGGTAGATTTAGTGGCCTTGCGTACAGGAATCGGCGAGGGGTCTTTGGGGAGACGCGATCGTGGCCAGAAAGCAGAGCAGCGGCGAGGTCAAGCCGATGTCGGCGTCTGCCGAAGAGAAAGCGCTGAATAACGCGATCAGCCAGATCGAGAAGACGTTCGGTGCCGGCGCGATCATGCGGCTGGGCGAAGGGAGCCACCTTGAGATCGAGGGGATCTCGACCGGGGCCCTGTCGCTCGACCTGGCCCTGGGCGGCAAGGGGTTGCCTAGGGGGCGGATCATCGAATTGTTCGGCCCTGAGTCCAGCGGCAAAACCACGATCGCCCTGCACGCGGTGGCCAACGCTCAGAAGATCGGCGGCGTGGCCGCGTTCATTGACGCCGAGCACGCGCTTGATCCGTCCTGGTGCAAGAAGCTGGGCGTCAACATTGAGTCGCTCCTGGTCAGCCAGCCAGGCAGCGCCGAGGAAGCCTTGCAGATTGCCGAAATGCTGGTGATCTCCAACGCCGTGGACATCATCGTGGTCGATTCGGTGGCCGCCCTGGTGCCGAGGGCCGAGGTTGAAGGGGAGATCGGCGACACCTTCGTCGGCATCCAGGCGAGATTGATGAGCCAGGCCCTGCGAAAGCTGGCCGGCGGCGTGGCTCGATCCAAAGGGGTCCTGATTTTCATCAATCAGATCCGCGAGAAGATCGGCGTGATGTTCGGCAGCCCGGAGACGACCCCCGGCGGCCGCGCCCTCAAGTTCTACAGCTCGTGCCGGATCGACGTGCGGCGGATCGGCCCGGTCAAGGAGGGCGAAGAGGTGACC
>JBDTIR010000478.1:0-7542 GCA_039936275.1 Isosphaeraceae bacterium
ATCCGTCCGGGGAATTGCGGAACTTGATCAGCGTGTCTGCGGAGGATTTGTGGATCGTCGGGTTCATGCTCTGGACCTACCACGTCAGCGTCACCGCCCTCGACGGGCGGAAGTGGTTCTTCGACCCCAGGTCGTTCGTACTTGAGGGTAGCCGGCAGCAGGAGATGGGTGAGTTAGTCGACAGGGTTCTCCGGACGGTCGCGCTGACACCCGAGCAATTCCGCGAGCGCTACGATGCCGCAGGATCGAAATACCGCGAGCAGAGTGGCCGCGAGGGATACTGGCTGAGCGAGTTCAACATCATCCGCGACTTCCCGGTTGTGAGTTTGGGTAACAACCGGTACGCCGCTCCGTTCCCGACTTACGCCCTGACCCGGGCCATCGACGGCTTCTACTACGACCTGCTCACGGAGTTCGCTCGCCGCAAGGCGGCATCCGGGGCGACCGACAACGCCTACGACAACGAGATGAATCGGACGCTCGGAACGCTCTTCGAGCGGTACGTCGGGCGGCAGCTCCGGCTCCTCCCGGCACCGGGCAACCAGTTACGCGGGGAGTTCACCTACCGGCACAAGAAGCAAGACAAGCTGAGCACCGACTGGATTCTATGGCGGCCGGGTCGCCTACCCGTCCTCTTCGAGTGCAAAGCCCGCGAGGCGGTGTTGGAATTCCAACGGTACGGCAGCCTCGAACAACTGCGCACCGAGGTCGGCAAGGCCATCGGTAAGGCTTGCAAGCAGATGGTTCGGTTTATCCAGGCGATCGACGAGAAAACGAAGGGCCTGGAGCAGTATCACGGGCAAAAGGAGTTTGTCTGCGCCGTCGTCCTACAGGCCCCTCTCCCGTTCCACATGGTGCGGGACATCCGAGCGGTCATCGAGCAGGTAGCCCAACAGATGGAGCCAGGATGGACAGCGATGCGGAGCCGCATCCATTTCGTCCCGATGTCGGTTCGCGAACTGGAGACCGCTGTTGCGACCGAACTTCAGTTCGGCGCGCCGGTCGAAGACCAGCTCCTTGCCTACGCGCAGTACCGCGAGGGCGTGAAACGGATTGAGCGGTGGGAGGGAGGCATGCCCGTCTTCCCGCGCCACCTCGAAGAGTTCTTGCAGGAGCGGTACAACGGCGGGCGGCGCATCGTCAACCCGCTCTGCACTGAGGTGTGGAACGCCTTCGGGGCGCACTGCCAGGAGCGGATTTTCGGGGAGAGCATCGAGGCGGCAGAACGAGAGATTTTCGAGTTAACCCAAAAGCGGGCTTACGAACTTTGGGAACGGCGGGGCCGTCCACTCTGGGACGCCGAACGCGACTGGCATGCTGCCGAAGAACAGATCATCAACGATCCGACCCTCGTAGGTGGCGAGCCTGCCGTCGGCGGTGGATGAAACAGCAAATTCGTGATCGCCTCGGCTTCTGAGCACTCTCCAGTGGCTGCCGATCACGACGGGCGAGGGTCGATCGTGTTGAAGTGCGCTTACTGCGATAAGGCGTGCCAGCCGACCCGGGAACACGTCATCCCGGACTGGTACAACGACACGCCGGGAGAAGCCGAGACGTTTAGCGCCCGCGCCCCGTTAACGCATCTGCAGGGCGACCTGCTCGTCAGGGACGTGTGCGGCCACTGCAACAATGTCGTGCTCTCGAACCTCGATGGCTACGGGAAGGAACTATACGAACGGTACTTCGCCAAGCCGGTCTACGCGGGCGAGACGGTAACATTCGACTACGACGGCGAACGGTTCCTTCAATGGTTGCTGAAGCTCTCGTACAATAGCGCCTGTGCCCAGAACGCAGATACTCTGGTGATTCAGGAATACCGCAAGGTCATGCTCGGCGAATCGCCGATGCCCGACCGTATTCGCTGCTGGCTCCACCTCGTGTCGCCGACGTACTTCGACCCGGCGACCAAGGACATGCACCTCGCCAGGAGGGATGAGCAGGGGCACCCAAACGTCGATGAGCCGCTCTGGTTCCGCATCGGACAAATGCGACTCACGACCCACCCCGCGCTAATGCTCGTGCAGCGGTCGGAGAAAGAAAATCCGGTGTCAGTTCATGTTTTCGGCACAATCTCCAGTCGAAAATAGAACTGCTCACAAAATACGACGACTGTCAAAGACGCGACTCAAGTTACAGCCAGTATTTTCATGAGTTCGGGTGCCGCCAGAATGGCGGCGTGACGGCTGACACCGGGGTTTCCCGCTCATGATCCGAAAATGGAGATCCGGATGAATGCGCCCTCCCGGGAACCGCCGCGGGTCTGGCGTTGCGGGCATCGGTAAGCACAACCAAAGGTCGTGAATCCGGGCCAGAATCCGCGATCAAAACCGGGCTCCCCCCTTCCCTTCCGGGGCTCGGGTGGCCACAATTTGAGTCGAGGTTGCTCCGCGCCGCGTTAGCGGCCGAGGGTGGCGGTTTGGAGTGCGGCAAAAGGCCCTGAAAATCGAGATGTGATGACCAAACGGAAACGAACGGCGGCCTCTCACTCCAAAGGCGACGCACCAGGCAGGGACCTGGCCCTGCCTGATCGACCCGAAGGGGGCGTGGATCGATCCGAGCAGTTGCCCTTGCTGCCTTTGCACGCCGACGTCGTCTTCCCTCAGACGGTCGTCCCCTTGATCGTCAACCGGCCCGCCGGCATCCGTCTGGTTGATGACGTCATGCTCGGCGACAAGATGATCGGCCTGGTCACTCAGCGCGATCCGGAAATCGACGATCCGGCCCCTGGCGACCTCTTCCCGACCGCCTGCATCGCCACGATCCTCAAGATGCTCAAGTTCCCCGACGGCTCGACCCGCATCGTCGTCCAGGGGCTCTCCCGCGTTCGGGTCGCCGCTGTCGATGCCAATGAGCCTTACTCGGTCGCCCGGGTCGACCCGTTGGAAGAGGTGATCGTCGAGGGGGTCGAGCTCGACGCCCTGGCGCACCATGTCCGCAACCTCTTTGACCGCATGATCGAACAGAGCGGCCAGGTGCCCGAAGAGCTTCAGGTCGCGGCGATGAACACGAGAGAGCCGGCCCGCCTGGCCGACCTGCTCGGCTCCAGCTTGCCGTTCACCATCGAGGAAAAGCAGGAGCTTCTGGCCGAGGTCGACGTCCGCGCCCGGCTCGAAACGCTCGGCGGCCTGCTCACCCGCCAACTCGCCATCATAGAACTGGCCGGCAAGATCCAGGCGCAGGTCGGCTCTGAGATCAGCCGAGCCCAGCGCGAGCACTTCCTCCGCCAGCAAATCAAGGCCATTCAGGAGGAACTGGGCGAGGAAGGCTCAGGCAACCCCGAACTTGACGCCCTCTGGAAGAAGCTCGAAGACGCCAAGCCCCCCGCCGAGGTCCTCGCCGAGGCCAGTCACGAGATGGAACGCCTGGCCGGCATGCACCCCAGCTCGGCCGAGTACTCGATCGTCCGGACCTATCTCGACTGGCTCGCCGCCATGCCCTGGACTAAGTCCAGCCGAGACCGGCTCGACCTGAAACGGGCGCGCAAGATCCTCGACGCCGACCATTACAACCTGGAAAAGATCAAGGAACGCATCCTCGAATACCTCGCCGTCCGCAAGCTCAAGAAGGACATGAAAGGGCCGATCCTCTGCTTCGCGGGCCCCCCCGGCACCGGCAAGACCAGCCTCGGCAAGAGCATCGCCAAGGCGTTGGGGCGCGAGTTCGTCCGGATCAGCCTGGGCGGCGTCCACGATGAGGCTGAGATCAGGGGCCACCGCCGGACCTACGTCGCCGCCATGCCCGGCCGCATCCTTCAAGGGGTCCGCAAGGCTAGCACGAATAACCCCGTGTTCATGCTTGATGAAGTTGACAAACTCGGTTCCGACTTCCGGGGCGACCCTTCCGCCGCCTTGCTCGAAGTTCTCGACCCTGAGCAGAACGCCACCTTCCGAGACCACTATCTTGACGTGGACTTTGACTTATCCAAAGTCATGTTCATCGCCACGGCAAACATGCTGGAGACGATCCCTCCCCCGTTGCTCGACCGCATGGAAGTGCTGGAACTGCCCGGGTATAGCGAGGAAGAGAAGATCCAGATCGCCCAGCGCCACGTCATTCCCAAGCAGCTTGACGCCCACGGCCTGACGTCCGCCAACCTGACCTTCGAAGACGACGCGATCGGCAGGATCATCGCCGACTACACCCGAGAGGCCGGCTTGCGCAACCTGGAGCGCGAGATCGCCACCGTCACCCGCAAGATCGCCCGCCGCCACGCCGAAGGCAAACGTGGCCGCTTGGCCGTCACTGCGGCCGACATGCCGACTTACCTCGGCCCTCCCAAATACTACCGAGAGGTCGCCGACCGCACCGACACCCCCGGGGTCTCCACAGGCTTGGCCTGGACCCCCTCCGGCGGCGAGATCCTGTTCATCGAGACCACCGGCGTGCCCGGCAAGGGCTCCTTGACTCTGACCGGCCTTTTGGGCGAATCCATGCGCGAGAGCGCCCAGGCCGCCTTGACGTACCTGCGGACCCGGTCCAAGACCTTGGGAATCGAGCCGTCTCGGATCGCCAAGACTGACGTTCATGTTCACGTTCCCGCAGGCGCGGTGCCCAAGGACGGCCCGTCGGCAGGCGTGGCCATTGCCGCCGCCTTGATCAGTATGTTCCGCAACCAGGCGATCCATCGGAATCTGGCCATGACCGGCGAGGTCACGCTCACCGGCCGCGTCTTGCCGGTTGGCGGCGTCCGAGAGAAAGTCCTGGCCGCCCGGCGCGCCGGGATCACGACGGTCCTCTTGCCCAGGCACAATGAGAAAGACCTGATCGAGCTTCCCGCCGAGGTCAAGGCCGACGTGGTCTTCCACTCCATCGATACGCTCGATGACGTGGTCGCCCACCTCTTCGGCACCCCGCCCAAGGCGGAGAAGCCCCGCCCTCCGAAGGCACGAGCCCGAGCCACCCCCCCTGCCCCCGCCTTGCCAACGCCTGCCCCCAAGAAAGCCAAGCCCGCCCCCAAACCAAGTCGTCGGACGCGCACGCCTTGACGGCAACCGGAGGTCGCCGATGTCCACGACCTTGACCACGCCGCCAAGACCCCAGGTGCCGCCGGTCCCGGTGCGCCGGTTCACCGTCGATGAGTATCATCGGATGATCCAGACCGGCATCCTGGGCCCCAACGACCGGGTGGAACTGCTCGAAGGCTGGATCGTCCCCAAGATGCCCCGCAAACCACCTCACGACGCCATCGTCTCACTGATCCTCAACCGTGTGCTTGCTCCTCGCCTTCCCGACGGCTGGTTCGCCCGAGGTCAGTCGGCGATCACAACCGCCGATAGCGAGCCCAAGCCCGACCTCGCCGTCGTCCGAGGCGCCGAGCGCGACTACCTCACCCGCCACCCCGAGCCGGCCGATATGGCCCTGGTGATCGAGGTCTCCGACACAACCCTCGCGAGCGATCGGTCCCTCAAGGTCCGGCTGTACGCTTCGGCGGCGATCCCGGTCTACTGGATCGTCAACCTCGTCGATCTCCGGATCGAGGTTTTCACCAACCCAACCGGCCCCGCCACCTCCCCTTCGTACCGGACCCGGCAGGATTTCGGTCCAGCCGATCTCGTCCCCTTAATCATCGACGGCCAAGACCTCGGCCCGATCGCGGGCCGCGACCTCTTGCCCTGAACGTCGATCGAGCCATCGGTCGGCCGCGCTAACCACCGACAATCGCTCCCACAATGAGCAAGGGCTCCGCCCCCCTCGCGATCGGGTCGGGCAAGGGGGCGTCCGTTGGCTCGTGGGAGAGATCCTGCTCGCAGGCGAAGATGCGGAGGAAGGCGCGCCGGCGATGGGTGACGTGGTCGCGGATGGTGCCGCGCAACATGGGATAACGCGCCTCAAGGGCGTCAAGGACCGTGCGCTGAGTCGTCTGACCTTCAATGTCGAGCGTCACCTCGCCATCGACCCGCGCCAGCGTCCGGAGATGGGTTGGGAGTACCACTCGGATCATGAGAGTGTCTGGACCTCAACGGACAAAACGGCCGGAAGGTCCCGGACGATGGGGGCCCAGGTATCGCCCGCGTCGGGCGATGCGTACACCTGTCCGCCCGTGGTGCCGAAGTACACGCCGCACGAGTCAAGCGAGTCAACGGCCATGGCGTTGCGCAGCACGTTGACGTAGCAGTCGCGTTGCGGCAAGCCGTTCGAGAGGGGTTCCCAATCGGTTCCACCCGTCCGGCTTCGATACACGCGCAGCTTGCCGTCGGGCGGGAAATGCTCGGAATCACTCTTGATCGGGACGACGTAAATGGTCTCCGGCTCGTGCGCATGGACGTCGATCGGAAAACCGAAATCGGTCGGCAAGTTGCCGCTGACTTCGTGCCACGATTCACCCGCGTTATTACTGCGCATGACATCCCAATGCTTCTGCATGAACAGCACCTCCGGGCGCGACGGGTGCATCGCGATCCGGTGGACGCAGTGGCCGACTTCCGCGTCAGGATCGGGGATGTATTGCGACCTCAGGCCGCGATTGATCGGCTGCCAGGTCTCACCGCCGTCGTCGGTCCGGAACGCGCCCGCCGCCGAGATCGCGATGTAGATCCGCCCTGGATTGCTCGGATCTAGCAAGATTGTGTGCAGGCACATGCCGCCCGCGCCTGGCTGCCACTTCGGCCCCGACTCGTGACCACGTAGTCCTGGAAGTTCCCGCCAGGTCCGGCCGCCGTCCCCAGAACGGAACAGGGCGGCGTCTTCGACCCCCGCGTAGACCGTTTCCGGATCGGTCGGCGACGGTTCGAGATGCCAGACCCGCTTGAACTCCCAGGGGTGTTGCGTGCCATCGTACCATTGGTGCGTGCCAGGGACGCCGTCATACGTGAATTCGTTGCCGACCGGCTCCCAGGTCGCGCCGCCGTCGTCAGAGCGCTGGATCATCTGCCCGAACCAGCCGCTGGACTGCGACGCATACAGGCGGTTCGGCTCGACCGGCGAGCCCTTGAGATGATAAATCTCCCACCCTGCGAACAGGGGGCCGCTGATCTCCCAACGCTCGCGCTTGCCGTCCGATGTCAGCACGAACGCACCCTTCCGCGTTCCCACCAAGACCCGTACTCCGCTCATCTTCCTTCCTCCTTCATGAGTTTTCCGGAGACCTGGCTGGCAGGTTCTCCCTTAAGGAAATCCTGGTCTGATCGCCCCTTTAGTTCCCTTTTAGAATCATCGCCACGGTAAACGGCCCGAGACCGCCCCCATTCGCGGAGCGTCATGGGCTACATTTGTATAGCAGCCGGAGATTCTGACGTCAACTCGAAATTCCCCACGAATCCGGGCTGGGTGCGCCAAAGCATTCCGGCAAACCAGCCGGGGGCGGCTGGTCCACATCGACTCATATGGGACAGCCGCCCCCGGCTGTCTCCGTCGCGCCGGAATCCGTTGGCGCACCCTCCTGGCTCGATGAGCGGACTTGATCCCGGCCCCGCCGCCGAGAAATCCGCGAAGCCCATCACCCCTTGGCGAAGCGCCCCGCTACAATGGAAGACAACACCACCTCGGGAGCCGCACCAGCCATGATCCATGCCGAGAGTTTTCACGTCGCGACCCCCGGCCGCG
>JBDTIR010000479.1:0-3491 GCA_039936275.1 Isosphaeraceae bacterium
CTGCGTTTGCCCACATACGACTTCTGGGAATTGCTTCAGTCCAATCCAGAGGAGTTGACGCAAAAACTGTCAACCGTGGGAAATGCGGAATGAGACAGTCCCCCGCCGTGACCAGGACGGCCAGCAGCAAACCCATGCTGTCCACAACGATGTGGCGTTTCCGCCCGTCGACGTTCTTGGCGTTGTCCCGGCCCCTTTGTTCACCGCCGCAGGTCGTGTCGGCTGACGGACTGTCGACGCTGGCGGTGGTTCGGAGGTGGTAAGGTTTCTCCTGAGTGCGGACCTTGCGGCGGAGTTGGTCGTG
Organism: Isosphaeraceae bacterium; assembly: GCA_039936275.1. Taxonomy (GTDB): domain Bacteria; phylum Planctomycetota; class Planctomycetia; order Isosphaerales; family Isosphaeraceae; genus JBDTIR01. Next base: position 305 of record JBDTIR010000479.1, read on the forward strand.
AATCTGGTCCAGTGTGCCGTCGGATCGCCACTGGTCGAAGTAACGCCAGACGGTGCTCTTGGGCGGGAGGTCTCTGGGGAGGTATCGCCACTGGCAACCGGTACGGAGGATGTAGAAGATGGCGTTGATGACGTCACGCATGTCGGTTTTGCGCGGCCGCCCGCCCGGACGGACGGACGGCGGGAATAAATGGTTCAATCAGTGGCCATTGCTCGTCGGTGACGTCGCTCGGATAGTGGTGATTTCTCATTCCAGTTCTACGCCGCTCGTCTACACAATGTTCCCCTTATGGGACAGACTCTAACAAGGAGGGGCGCGGAGGAAACCGCAAAGAGAAGATCACTCCTATTCAAACAATACGACCATGCACCGCCATTGAATCATTATGAATACTGGAGTAATTTCATGAGATTGAATATCGGTTCAGTTTATATTGCAAGGCGCGGACGCTGATGCCGAGCAGGGCGGCGGTGTGTTCGCGATGGTTGTTGCACTGTGCCAGAGCGGCGCGGATGGCCCGTTTCTCGGCGTCTTGAACGGCGGCGTCGAGCGTCAAGGGTTCGCTGTGCGTGAGGATGGGGATGGGGTTGGAGTGGATCTCGGCGGGCAGGTCGTCGGCGTGGATGACGGGGCCGTCGACGGTGACGGCGAGCCGTTCCATGAAATTGCGGAGCTGGCGAATGTTGCCCGGCCAGGAATAATCGCAGAGCCGGCGCATCGCAACGCCGGCGATCTGCTTCGGTTCGCGGTGGTGCCGCCGCTCGGCCTCCTTGAGGAAGTGAAGGACCAGCAAGGGGACGTCGTCGCGACGCTCGCGCAGCGGGGGTATCCGGATGGGGACCACGTTGAGTCGATAGTAGAGGTCTTCGCGCAGCCTGCCCTCGGCGACCAGGGCCTCCGCATCGTGCTGGACGGTGACGACAAGGCGCACGTCGATCGGGACCAGTTCTTCGCCGCCGACCCTGCGAAGTACCCTCTGCTCCAGGATGCGCAGGAGGTCCACCTGGGCCTTGGCCGGCATCTCGTCGAGTTCGTCGAGCAAGAGCGTGCCGCCTCTGGCCAGTTCGAACCAGCCGTGCTTGCGCCGCAAGGCGCCGCTAAAGGCGCCGCGCTCGTAGCCGAAGAGTTCGCTCTCGATCAAGGTGTCGGGCATGGCGCCGACGTTCGCGGCGATGAACGGCCCATTGCATCTGGGGCTGAGTCGATGGATCGCCCTGGCGACGAGTTCCTTGCCCGTGCCGTTCTCGCCTTCGATCAACACGGTCAGGTCGGTGCTGGCCACGCGGTGGACCTGAGTGATCAGGTTACGAAACGCGACGCTCTGGCCGATCATTTCCGGTAATTCGCCAGCACGGTCCAGGCGGTCGCGGAGCCGACGGTTCTCTTCCCGGAGGCGGTGGCGTTCGGAGGCGTCGCGCACATCGGTGTGAAGCAAGACCATGTCCAACGGCTTGGTCAGATAATCATCAGCGCCGAGCCGCATGGCTTCGACGGCCATCGGGATCGTACCGAAGTCCGCGAGCACGACGATCCTGGTTTCGGGCCACTCCGCTTTGAACGACTGGACCAGTTCAAGCCCGGACGTCGAGCCCGACAGCATCAACGCGGTGATGACCAGATCGCACGGCTCAAGCCGGTTCTGGGCGAGGGCTTCCTCGGCGTTCTCAGCCGCTCTGATCTCGATCGGCTCGGCGGCAAGGGCGTTCGCCAACTCGGCGCTGGTATTGGATGCATCGCCGACAAGCAGAACGCGAAAGGGAACGTCGCAGGTCACGGCTGGTGGGCCTCCAGCGACCAAAAGGGAAGGCGGCAATGACGATCGCGCCTTCCGGGTTCGGGTGGTTGTCGATTCGGGCCGTCTCAAGGTCCGTCTTCCTCCCCAAAGCCAAAGATTGGTCACGGCCCTTCTGGTTGCCGCCGCGCCGATGAGCGGTTGACGCTTGGAAAGGGGGGGAAAGGTCCACTTGGCTGGCTCCTTGGGCCGGTTCCAGATCGATGGAAGGACTCCAACATTGGGGCGATCACTGCTATCATTATAATGCGGAGGTCGGCAAAGTCCTCGAATCCTCAACGATACCAACGGAGATCTCGACATGGACACCAACGCGCTGGCCGCGTTGACGGAGCGTCTCGATCGGCTGGAACAGGAAAACCAGCGACTTCACCGGGCGAATCAGCGCTGGAGGCGAACCGGCCTGAGCATCACGGCCGCCCTGGTTGTCCTTTTGGTTGTCGCGCCGATCCGACCGTTAGCGATCCTGGCACAAAGACCAGGGCCAGCACAAGGAGAACGTCCATTCCCGCCGCCCCCGCCTCCCGAACCGATCCGACTTGGCCTGGGAATCAAGATTATCGAGGCGGAGCACTACTTGCTCCGCGACCAGAACGGCAACCTGCTCGCCTCGCTCGCCGTCGGTCAGGACGGAACGCCGATCCTGGGGCTCCACGCCAAGGACCAGGCCGCCCGGATCTTCATGCGAGTCAGCCCCGACGGCGAGCCCGGAATTGTCTTCTTCGACGAGCACGGCCAGCACCCTGTCGAACTGGTCGTCACACGCACTGGAGCGCCCGCCTTGAAAGTTCTGAATCGGGACGACAAACCCCTCTTCGGGCATGGCCGACCGCACGACTGAGCCTTTGACGTTGGACGAGGCCCTGACTGATCGGTCGTTACGCCATATTGGTGTTCGTTGTTCTCGATCCGATAACATCGCTTGAATACCTCTGGATTGGTACGTTTCTTCCTGTGGGACAGCCGCCCTTGGCTGTCCTCAATCTCAGATGGACAGCCGAGGACGGCTGTCCCAAATCCCAAGACGCTTCGTTCGAGACGCTCCTCATCGCCCCAGCACTGTCGAGCCTCGAAAGGTCGCTGAGAGCGGCGGCCCCTGATCGGTTGCCGCCCTCTGGATCAACCAGCCCGAAGACCCCCCAACTAATCCCAGATCATGTGCGGCGGTGGAGCAACGACGTCGGTGGCATCCAGCTCCAGCTTCGGCTTCGGCTCCTCAAGGCTGTCGGCCAAATGTTCGGACCAATCGAAATGGTCAAACGATTCTTCAGCCCGATCGACTCCGTGTTCGTGGTGGAACAAGCCGTGGTGGAACAAGCAACGCACGTCATGAAGGATCTGCATGGCTTCCCCTTTTTCGCTTTCCATCGTCAAAGAAACTGTCCGAAGTAATGA
>JBDTIR010000480.1:0-2269 GCA_039936275.1 Isosphaeraceae bacterium
GGCGGCGCTCAAGAACCTGCGACGGTTTCCATTCGGGGCGGCCCGCTTTTGATAGAACCGAGAACCCACCCATCCCGCGATGGTGAGCCAGACCAAGGCCGAGACCCTTGAGACGACCAGGCCCGAGGCGAACCCCGGGGCCTGGTAACTCATGATGATCCGGTGGAGGCCAGGTCTGGGCAAGGGAACCACACGCTGGGCGTGGTTGCCGAGCAAGATCGGGGCCTGCCGGCCGTTTACCTCGGCGGACCAACCAGGCATCCAGGTGTCGGCCACGACCAGGAGGCCGGGGCCTTGGGTCGAAACCTGGATCTCGACGCGATCGGGGTCGTCCGCGTTGTACTTGGCAATTGTGAATGGCTGCCGATGATCGAGTGAGTTGTCGAGCGGATCGCTCGCCATGATGACCGCGTCGTGCGGGTCTACCTTGGCGAAGAGGGCCACGGCCGAGGCGTCAGCGGCCTGGTAAACATGGGGGACGACATACGCCCTCGGCAGGGCTGTCGGGTTGCGGTAGATCCAGTACGGCCGATCTTGCCAGGTTCCCGAAGCCGCCAGAGGCCAGGGGGCCCCGGGCTCGGGACGGTCGGAGACCAGGAACCCGACGCTCATCCGGTCGAGCACCCCTTGACGCACCTCGCGTCGGCCTTGGGTCTCCGGGTAATGAGGCCGGGGCAGGTCGAAGATTGGGTAGAGACGTTCATACAGGTCAGCCGCATGCTTGACCTGAAACAGGTCGTTGAGGTTTGTCTTCTCAAACCCATGACCGGCGGCGCGCAGGTCGTTATAGAAGGCGTCTTGCGCCCGGATTCGAAGCGGCTCCCGAGGTTGAAGCCGGACCAGGGCGGCACTGACCGGATCAACACCAAGCACACGAGCCGAGGGCGTTGTCGTCCAGAGTTCGAAGCCGCCCCCCACCAACTCGACCGCGCCGCAAAGCCCGAGCACCCAGGCGACCCGGACATGGTCCTCCGGTCGTCGCTTGAGCCAGGCGAAGGCCAAGACCGTTCCCGGGAAGGCCAACCAGAACCAGGGATCGCGAGCAATCCGACCGGAGGCCAGGACCGCTCGGGTCCATTCCAGATGCCCATAAGGCGGCGGATACCACCAGGCGAACCCTTGCCCAAGTAGCAAGCCAACCACCACGAACACCACCCAGCGCCGCCCGCTCCGGAACCATCGGGACCAATCGACGCCGGGGCCTGCCGACGGCCTCAAGACCGTGTCCAACCCGAACCCCGCCAGCATCGCGCCCGCCAGGCTGGCCAGGAAGAGCGACCGCGCGGGAACCCGGAAATGGTCCATCACCGGCAAATAGTCGACAAGTAAAGCATAAATCCCGAGCTTCCGGCCCGCCGCGACGATCGCCGCCAGCACTCCAAGGATTGCCCAGGCGCGGACCTGAGACCGCCTCGGCGCGGATCGCCAGGCGAGAGTCGCCAGGACCAAAGGGGTCAGGCCCATGGAGAAGACCGTTTCCCAGTAGTTGTCGCGGCCGAAAAAGTCGCTCGGCCCCCCCAGGGCGCGCGGGCTGACGCCTTGAAGCAGGTTCGTGATCTGGAGCGTGTACGGTTCGGGACCAACCGCCTTGGGGCTTTCGACGCGGAGCGACCAAGGGAGAGCCGACACCACGGGTCGCCACTGGATCGCGGTCAAGCCCACGACCAGGGCCAAAACTCCGAACCAGGCCGCGGCTATTCCACCTGCCTCTCGGATCGCCCCCCGCCGGAGCCTACCTAGCAGATCGGCCGCGACCCAGACCCCCAGAGCCAGCATCAACAAAAGGCATTCCTGAACATGCCCGGTGAGGAAGCAGAGGGCGAGGACCATCGGCAAGGCCAGGAACCCTCGCCAGCCGCCTCGTCTCAGGTCCAGGGCGGCCAGGAACGCCCAAGGATACCAGCTTGCCGCCCAGACGTGCGGATGGTGCCCCTCATACGCTTGGGCAAGAACGTAAGGGTTCGCCTGGAAGCAGAGACCAGCGAACGTGGACGCGATTTTCGACAACGATGAGCGTCTGGAAAGCGTATAGGCCCCGATCCCGCCCCAGACTAAATGAACGACCGTCAACCATGCCAGGGCCGCAGGGGTTCCGAGCCGCCAGGCGATCCAAGCCGCTGGATAGAACAGACCCGCCTGCGGATTGCCGATCCCGGGCCGACCGCCGAACCCCGACGGGTCCCAGGCGGGCACTCGGCCGAGCCTGGCGAGGTCGGCCTTGATCCAGGCAAGGCGCGGTCCATAGACCCCGGTCAGGTCGTTCCCGAGC
>JBDTIR010000481.1:0-6520 GCA_039936275.1 Isosphaeraceae bacterium
GCCGCCGGGTAGCTTCATGGTGAACGAGCAATTGCCATGGTCAGTTCCTTTCCTGACACGATCAGCCAGGCTTGGCCTGGCGCACCGAAACAAACTGTCATGCCGCTGCGCGGCACCTTGACCGATGAAAACGGGGCGGGGATGTGGTCTTATAGGAGTCAGGACCACCACGGCGGGGCAAGGCTGTTTTGGGTCTGGTGTTTCGAGCCTGTTAACGAACTTTGCCCCGACCTCGCTCGCACTTCGACCTGTGCCCCGAGAACCGGTGAGCACGTTGAGGAAACTGCTTCGATGTCCCGAGGTCGTCCCGCCGTCCGGTCCCGGGGAGGCTGCCGCGATGGAAATCCTGTGTGACCGCTGCGCCGGAATCGATGTGCATAAGCGGACCGTCGTCGTCTCGGCGCGTTGGGTCGGTCCCGACGCTCAGCCGGTCTCCGAGGTCCGCACCTATGGAACCATGACCGCCGAACTGCTTGAGCTGGCCGATTGGCTCGTCGGCCTGGGCATTGAGCGGGTGGCGATGGAGTCGACCGGCGTGTACTGGAAGCCGGTCTACCATCTTCTGGAGGGACGGCTCGAGGTGCTCCTGGTCAACGCCTCGCACATCAAGAACGTCCCCGGCCGCAAGACCGACGTCAACGACGCCGGGTGGATCGCCCAGTTGCTGGCCCACGGCTTGCTCCGAGCCAGCTTCATCCCGCCGGCGCCGATCCGGCACCTGCGTGATCTGACCCGGCAGCGGGCGACCCTGGTCCAGGACCGGGCGCGGGTCGCCAACCGGATCCAGAAGCTCCTGGAGGACTGCAATCTGAAACTCGGGGACGTGGCCAGCGACGTGCTCGGCAAGAGCGGCCGGTCGATCCTGGAGGCGATTGCCGGGGGGGCTTCGGACCCCGACTTCCTGGCCGAGAAGGCGTTGGGCCGGCTTCGGGAGAAGATCCCCGCGTTGCGGCGGGCCCTGACCGGAACGGTCACCGACCATCACCGGTTCCTGCTGCGGTCGTTGCTCGATCAGATCGCGTTTTTCGACGCGCACATCGAGCGGTTCGATTCCCGGGTCATTCAGGTGATGGAACCGCCGGCGGCGGAGGCAACGGCCACGTCGCCGGCGGAGGAACCTCTCACTCCGCCAGCGGAGGGGCCTCCCACGTCGCCGGCGGAGGGGCCTCTCACGTCGCCAGCGGTGGTCCTGTCGGTGGCCGAGGCGGTGGAGCGGTTAATGACCATTCCCGGGGTTGGTCGTCGAGCCGCGGAGGTGATCATCGCCGAGATTGGCCCGGACATGACGGTGTTCCCCGACGCGGGGCACTTGAGTTCGTGGGCGGGCATGTGCCCTGGCAATCATCAAAGCGCGGGGAAACGAATCAAGGGACGGACCACCAAGGGAAGCCAATGGCTGCGGACCACCTTGATCCAGGTGGCCTGGTCGGCGAGTCATACCAAGGCCACCGTGTTGCGTCAGTGCTATCAGTGCTGGAGTCGTCGCCTGGGTAAGAAACGGGCCTTGCTGGCCCTGGGTCACAAAATCCTGCGGATCGTCTACCACATCCTCAACGACCGGACCATCTATGTCGAATCCCTGGGAGCAAGCCCGACTGCATGACCACGCTCGGCTGTTTTCTGAGGAACCCAACTGCCATTTTGGCAGGTTTAGAGCCATTGACGAGTGGCCGAGGGCGCGTGTTCCCAAAACGGGGGAATCAGGCGGCTCGGGCTTCGGAGAGGAACAGGCGGGTGGCCTCTTCAAGGGGGGCCTCGAAGACCTGAGCAGGGGGGCCGGACTCGATCACACGGCCGGCGCCGAAGACGTGGACGGTGTGGGCGACCTGGCGGGCGAAGCTCATGGCGTGGGTGACGACGACCATGGTCTGGCCGTCGCGGGCCAGGTCGCTCAGGACGGCCAGGACCTCGGCGGTCATCCGGGGGTCGAGCGCGCTGGTCGGCTCGTCGAACAGGATCGCGCGAGGTTGCATCGCCAGAGCCCGGGCGATCGCCACCCGTTGCTGCTGGCCGCCGGAGAGCTGACTTGGCGACGACGCGCATTTGTCGGCCAGGCCGACCCGGTCAAGCAAGGTCCGCCCCTGGTCTTCAGCCTGGTCGCGACTGAGCCCGAGGACGTGGATTGGCCCCTCGGTCACGTTTTGGAGCACAGAGCGATGGGGGAACAGGTTGAACCCCTGGAAGACCATGCCGACCTGTCGGCGGACTTGCCGCAAGACCGAAGCGCGGTCGCGCTCGGACATCTCGGCGTGAAGCCGCAAGCCGTTGATCTGGATCTCCCCCTTCTGGAAGCATTCCAGACCGTTGAGGCAGCGGAGGAACGTGCTTTTCCCACCGCCGGACGGGCCGACGATCACCGCGACCTCCCCTCGGTCCACCTTCAGGTTGATCCCCCGGAGCACTTCCAGGGGGCCGTGATTCTTGTGCAGGTCGGATACCTCGATCATGCCAGGGTTCCTTTCCTTCCAAGGGGCCCCGAGCGTTGCTCGGACCATCGCGAGAGCCAGGACAACGGCAGGCTCATAGCTAAATAAAGCACGGAGGCGGCGACGGCGAACTCGACCACCCCGCCCGTGCTGTTGGCCAGGATCGAATACTGCTTGGTCAGCTCAACCAGGGTGATGACCGAGCAGACCGACGTATCCTTGAACAAGGCGATGAAGTCGTTCGTGACCGGCGGAATCACGATCCTGGCGGCCTGGGGCACGATGATCCGCCGCAGGGCCAGACCTCTCGACATCCCAAGGGCCAAGGCCGCCTCCATCTGCCCGCTGGGGATCGCCTGGAGCCCTGCCCTGTAGATCTCCGCCTCATAGGCCGAATAGTTGATCGCCAGGCCGATAATCCCTGCCGCCAAGGGGGGGAGCGCGATGTTCAGCTTCGGCAAGAGGAAGAACAGGGCGAACAGTTGGAGCATCAGCGGCGTGCCCCTGATCAGCTCGACGTACATCCCCAAGACCAGGCGCAAGGCGCCCGGCCCGTACAAGCGGCCCAGGGCGATGAACAGGCCGAGGGCCATCGCCAAGGGCATCGACGTGACCGAGAGCAAGACCGTCATCCCGGCCGCCTGGATCAAGGTTGGGCCGTACCGCGCCAGCAAGGGCCAGCCTCGCAAAGTCTCCTGCGTCGCAAGCTCTGAACCGCCCGGAGCGCCGAGCTTGAGAGACGTTTGTTTGTCGGTCCAGATGTCGTACTTTTCCAAGAGCCGGCGCAACTGACCGGACTGGATCAGGAGGACGATCCCCTGGTCGAGGGCGTCTCGGAGGGCTTCGTCCCCATGTCGAAGATAGATCACATAATGGCCAAGGCCGACGGGCGGGCCGACCAGGGCGAGCCCGGGGTAGTCCTTGCGGTAGAACCGAGCGGCCGGAAGGTCTTGCAACGTGGCGTCCATCTGACCATTGTTGACAGCCATCATGGCGTCGGTCGCGCCGTTGAAGTACTGGACCTCGACGGTCTCGCCCGCGCCTTGCCTGGCGAAGGTCTCGGCCGTCGAACCACCAAGGACGCCGAGCCGCCAGCGACCACCCCCGGGCTTGGGATGACAGAGGTCGTCCCAGGACGCAATGGCGCTGCCTTGGCGAACCATCACCTGGAGCTGAAAGACGTAATAAGGGCGGGTGGCCAGGTAGCGTTCGGCGCGGGCGGGGGTGAGTTCATAGCCATTGACGACCAGGTCGATCCGGCCTGATTCGAGCACGGGCAAGAGCGTGTCCCATTGCCCCTGGACGAGCACAGGCCTTGGGCCAAGGGCGCCCGTGAGGAGGTCCATCAACTCGACCTCGAAGCCGGTCAACTGGCGAGGGTTGTCGGGATCCGGGTAAGCGTAGGGTCCGCCCCCTTCGGCGTCGGCACCGTAGGCAAGGCGGCCAGCCTGTCGGACGCGGGTCAGGGCGTCCTCGGCGGCGGAGGAGTCTGGTATAAATAAGGGCGAAGCGACCAGGAGCGCCCCCATGGCGAGCCATGCGGCGTGTCGTAGTCGGGCAGGACGCGGACGAAGGGTCAAAGGGTTGGCGGCCGAACCTGGGTGGGGTACGTCGGGCTCAGAGCCGCCAGGCTCTTCTTCCATCAAGAAACCTCTTTCTTCTGGAGTTCAAAACGGCGATCATACAATGTAATCATTTTGGTCGGAAGACGATGTTGTCAAGAGGTGTTTCTCCCCGTTAGTTCTTGAAAGTCGGGTTACTTGGGCGGGATGGGCTGATGAAGCCTTGGTCGCGGGTTCTTTTTTGGGTTCGGATGAATGGGATATGCCTTTGGCCGGTTTTGTATCGTACAATCTTCTCAATTCCTGGGAATCGCGTGGTTTGTGGGATGGCGGTGAAGGATGAAGCGGGTGGACTTGAGGCTTTTTGATCCAAGACGCATCGTCTCAAAGGGACCAAAGGCGGACGCCGCACTTCGACGGCCCATTCCAAAGGAGGAATGACGCTGTTAGGTTTCATGGAAAGAAATCGGGTGGTTCACGCGGTTTTAAATTAAAACGAGGTCGTAGAAGATGGGTGTTCCTTGGTCCAGACCGGTCGAGTGGCTCGGGGCGGCGTTCGCCGCCGCGACCGTGCCGCCTTGGCTTGGCGCGGCCCTGGCGTTGTTGGTGGGTCTGGTTCTGGTCCTGATCGCCCGGATGCTCGTGCTTCGGGCGGGGGAGATCAAGAAGGGGGCGGTTCAGGACCGCGAGACGACCTTTCGAACCCTGGCCGACTCCATGCCGCAGATTGTCTGGACGGCCTGGCCAGACGGCCGCATTGACTTTCTCAATCGTCGCTGGTTCGAGTTGACCGGACTGACCGACCTGGAGAGTCGCGATGACGGTTGGAGCCGGGTCTTGCATCCCGACGATCGGCAAACCGGCGTGGATCGCTGGCACGCGGCCAATGCCTCCGGCGAGCCGTTTGAGATCGAATCGCGGCTCTTGGATCAGGCCAAGGGGGTCTATCGCTGGCACCTGAGCCGCACCTCCCCCTTGCGTGACGAGGCCGGCCGGATCATCAAGTGGGTGGGCACGGCGACCGACATTGAGGACCAGAAGCGCGCCGAGGCGGCGCTCCGGGAATTGCACATCGAGACCGCCGCCGTTCTGGAGAGCATCACCGACGCCCACTTCACCCTGGATCGCGATTGGCGGTTCATTGACATCGGCGAGTCGGTGGCGGAGAGGCTGGGCAAGTCTCGCGAGGCCCTGGTCGGCCGGTCGATCTGGGAGGTCTTCCCCGAGACGATCGGCGGCGCTTTCCACGACCACTTCCAGCACGCGATGCGGGAGGGGGTCGCCGTTCATTTCGAGGCGCAGTCCATCGCCAATGGTCAGTGGTATGAAGGCCATGTATTTCCATCGGAAGCCGGCTTGTCTGTTTATGCGCGTGACATTACCGAGCGTGTCAAGGCCAAGGAAGGGTTGCACGGGGCCTACGATGAGATGGAGCGGCGGGTCCGCGAGCGCACCGTTGAACTGGCCGAGGCCAACACCATCCTGCACGAGGAGGCCGCCGAGCGGCGTTGGGCCGAGAAGGCCTTGCGGGAAAGCGAGGCGGTCTTGCGCGGCTTCTATGACGGGGTCGCGATGGCGATGGGCGTCGTCGAGGTTCGCGAGCACGACCTGCTTTGCCTGTCGGCCAATCCGACCTCGGCGCGGTTCCTGGGTGTTGAGCCCGGAGTGCTCGAGGGTTCCCGAGCCACCAGGCTGGGACTGTCTTATGAAGTGATCGCCGTCTTCCGGAAGCATTGCCGTGAGAGCGAGCGCGCGGGTCGTCCGGTTCGGTTCGAGTACGAGTTGGCGCTGCCGACCTGCCCGCGCTGGCTCTCGTTCACGGTCCATGCGATCGCCGGTGCGCCCGAGGGCCGCCCCTGGTTCTCGTTCGTGGCCGAGGACGTCACCGATCGCAAGCACGCCGAGGCGGCCGTGCGCGACTCGGAAGGGCGTTACCGCCTGCTGTTCGAGTCCAATCCGCATCCGATTTGGGTCTTCGACGTCGAGACGTTCGCCTTCCTGGCGGTCAATGAGGCGGCGGTGCGCCATTATGGTTACAGCCGCGAGGAGTTCCTGGCGAGCACGATTGCCATGATCCGTCCCCCGGAAGACGTCAGCCGGGTCGTCGGGTTGATCAGAGACTGTGGGAGCCGCGATTACAATAGCTCTGACGTCTGGCGGCACTACCGTAAGGACGGTCGAATACTGGACGTGGAAGTGACCTCGCGGAGCATCACGTTCCAAGGGCGTCCGGCGCGGGTTGTACTGGCCAACGACGTGACTGAGCGTTGTCGGGCCGAGGAGTTGTTGAATCAGCGCAACTGCGAGCTCGAGGCGCTCAACGCGGTCGCGGCCGGGATCAATCGCTCGCTGGAGCGGCCCAAGGTTCTGGCCACGCTCGAACGACTCCTGGCCGAACATCTGGGAACCACTGGCGGGGCGATCCTGGAGAGCGGCCGGGCCGCCCACTTCTTCAGCGACATCCCTGACGAGACGCCACCGCCAGCCGTGATGGCCGAGATCAAGCACCGTCTGCGCGACCGCCATCTCGCG
>JBDTIR010000482.1:0-10903 GCA_039936275.1 Isosphaeraceae bacterium
GTTGAGGAACTCGCCCGATTTATCGAGCGCATCGACGACGATCTTGATTTGCCCCCCTTCGCGACGGACCGAGAGGTTCAAGTTGCGGTCGTCGGTCGGCCGCAGCGACCAGCGAATGACCTGAGACCAGAAGGCGGAGTAATTTTCCCAGTCTCGCCAGGCGGTGGTCCAGCGCCTGCCGGCGTCGGAGGTGAACGCGACCGATCGGCCCAGGCCAAACGTCCAGTGCGCCAGGACGGGGTTGACCTGCCCGGTCGGCAACGGGGAAATAATCGGCACCTCGACCAGCTCGTTTTCCTTCACGCTCGTCAAGACCAGGCCGTTAATTCCTGGAAGCTGATTCGGCAGGCCGACGATCGGCTCGCTGAACGTGACGATATTCGGCGACCAGGGCTGTGGACGCTCGAAGATCAAGGGGCGCGAAATTAACCGCGCCTCTTTCTGATAAATCCGAGGCAGGGCCTTGGGGTTTTGCACGTTGTAGAACCGCCCCTTGGTCCGCTTGGCCAGGTTCTGCATTGAGTTCAGGCCGATCGAGTCGCCGCCGTGCGCGGCGACAAGCACGGACGTCACGGTAATCTTGTTGCGCACGAGTTGATTGATCAAGGCGTTGGTTGGCGGCGTGGGGTCGCCGTCGCTGATGACGATGATGTGCTTGGTCATCGCGTCGGTCTTCTTGCGCAGGCCGTTCATCGCCATCTGAAGCGAAGGGTCGAAGTCGGGCATGTCGCCGGGGGTCATGCGGTCAATGGCGCGGAGCATTGCCGACCGGCCGTCGCCGATCGGTCGCAGGGTGAACAGCCAGGCTTCCTGCCCTTGCCAGTGGAGCATGCCGGCATAATCATAAGAAGACAGGGTCTTCAGCGCTTCTTGCGCCACCTTCTTTTGCCAGAAGTTTCCCTCGGGGATCTCGCTGGCATGCATGACCATGACCAGGGCGCTCTTGCCCATGACTTTCATGGCCTTGATCTGCATATCGACAGGTAACGCCTTTTCAACCGGCGTATTCATCCAGCCGCCCGCGCCGAACGAGTTCGGCCCGCCGATCATCACCAGGCCGGCGCCGAAGTCGTGGCAGTTGGTGGCGAACATCTGGATTTGTTCGTCGGTGAATGCGTCCTTGGGCACGTTGCCCAAAAGGACTGCGTCATAGGGTTGAAGTTGCGCCATGTCGGCCGGCAACTGGTCGCCGCCGATGATCCCGCTGGCCTCAACCTTGGGCGCGACCAGCACGTCAACGCCGATCTCTTTCTGACGCAGGGACTGCACCAGCTCGGCGTGCTCGTCGCGCGTGCCTTCGATCAGGAGAACCTTGGCCTTGCCCCGGACGTGAACGAACCCTTCGGCCCGATTGTTGACCGCGCGGACGTCGCCGCTACCTTCATCGGGGATGAATTCCGCCTCAAATGTGTAGAATTCGGGCTCAGAAACGGTCTTTTTGAGTGAAAATACGTTGACACCGCGTTCGAGCGTGATTCGCTCGGGCTTGTCGCCCGTGGACGAGGCGCGATAGTTCTTCGTCTTCTGGAAGACCTGGAGCGATCCGGTCGTCGGTTCGGCCGCGCGGACGACGACGTTGATATTCACTGTCTCGCCCACCTTGACGTCGGCGGGGATCGCCACCTTCTCGACCAACACCTCGCGATCGTACCGATATTCGACCGGCAAAACGTCAACCTGCACCTTCAGGCCGTGGGCGACGAGGGCCTGCTCGATCGCGTTGCCACGATTCTCGTTTCCGTCGGAGAGGATGACGATGCGCCTGGCGGTGTCTTCGGGAAAGGTCGCCAGCGCCAGCTTGATCGCCGAGGCCAGATCGGTATGTTCGGCATCGACCGTGTTCTCGATCCCAAGCATGGCCGGAAACTGCGGCGTCGGCGGGATCTCAACCTTGGGCCCCTTGCCGAAGACGATCACCCCGGCGAGGTCGTCGGGCGATTTCTGGGTCTTGACCGCGCCTTGAATATACTCCAGCAGGTATTTTTGCTGGGTTTGCGGCACGCTCTGCGAGACGTCGAGCAAGAACAAGGTCGTTAGCTTGTCGTTGCGCCTGACGGTTTGCAATTCGGCCAGAGCCAGGACGATCAACACGACCACGACCGAACGGAGCAGGATCGCCAGGGCCTGCCGCCCCTTGCCCAACCCGGAGAGACTCTTGAAGCTGAACAGGACCAGGGGGGGCAAGACCAACGGCAAGGCGATCAGCCACCAGGGCGTTCCGAAATGAACCGACCAGTCCCCGAGGTTCCCGAGCATGTTGACTGGCTCCGGTTGGCCCCACCGCCATCGTGGACGATCGCGCTTGCGTGGAGAAGGAAGAAGGACCTTGAGTCCAAATTCAAAATTCCAAATTCGAACATACCAGACAAGATCACGACGCTTTTTGAACTACATTCGAAACCGCTGAACCCGGTGATTCCCTGAATCGATCACCGAGACCGCGCCTCGCTGATCGACGGCCAGGGCCCAGGGGTTGTTAAGCTGGCCAGGGCCGCGACCGGGAGCGCCCCAGGTGCCAAGCGACCGGCCGTCTCGGCGGAACTTTTGCACTCGGGAATTGCCATATTCACAAACGTAGAGACACTGATCGGGCCCGAGGGCGACGTCATACGGAAACGACATTTGACCAGGTTCTGAGCCGCGAGTTCCCCAGATCTTCAGCAAGCGGCCTTCGGTGTCGAAGACCTGAATCCGGTGGTTGCAGCTATCGGCCACGTAAATATGGTCGTCCTCGTCGATCGCCAGGGCGCGTGGGCGGAGAAACTCGCCGGGGGCGTAACCGTGCCCGCCCCACTGCCGGAGCCAGACCCCGTTTGGAGAAAACACCTGGATGCGGTCAATCTCGCCATACTCACCCACATAAAAGTTGCCGGCGCGATCCACCACCACATCCGTCGGGTAGCCAAACCGCCCGGGCGTTGACCCCTGCACACCGTCGCCGATCTGCATCAAGATCGTCCCTTGACGGTCGTAAACCAAGACCCGATAAAAGTGCGTATCGGCCACAAGCACGCGGCCGAAGCGATCCACCGTCAGGCCGCTGGGACCGTCAACGTTCAGGTCAGGAGTCCGCCAGGCTCGCAGGAACGTCCCGTCGCGGTCGAAAACCTGGATGCGGTCGGTCAGGTCCGCAATGTACAGATGATTCTCGCCGTCGAACGTTGCCACCCTCGGCTTGCTCAGCCAGCCGTCGCGTGTGCCATGGACCCCCCAGACCGTCTCCGGCCTTGAGCCGCCCTCGAAGCCGCAGCCCGACGCGGCGACCAGCAACAGGCCGTAGACGCCGAAGCGACGGCGACACAATCGCATAAAATCCCTCTTGGATGGGACCGATCGGGACCAAAGTCCCCTTGGGGACCACCGGCCTCAAACAGTAAACTGTACGAAAGCCGAACCCCGGGACGCAAGTCCGAAGTTTTTCGGATCTACCTGTTCGCCGGTTGTTGATGAGGTCGAGTCTCTTGGCTGAGTTTGTCGCGGTTTGTCGGGTCGAGGACGTGGTGGAAGGGAAAGCCCTGACCCTTGAGGTCGATGGCTTGCGAATCGCCGTCTTCAATGACGCCGGGACGTATCACGCGCTCCTGGGGCGTTGCCCGCACGCCAATGGGCCGTTGGGTCGAGGCTGGATCGAGGAGGGCGAGGCGGTCTGCCCCCTGCACCGCTGGCGGTTCCGGCTCAAGGACGGCCGCTGTACCACGGTGCGCGGCAAGTCGTTGCACCGGTTCGCCTGTGAGGTCCGCGATGATGGACAGGTCTGGGTGGCGGTGTAGCGTGGATCGACTCAGAGCCAGATTTTCAAGCGTGAACGCAATGATTCCGGCAAGCGCTTCTCGACGATCCGGCGGATGACGTCCGAGGGGAGCCTGGTGCTGAAGTGAGAGGCGATGATCCAGTCGTTCTCGAACCGATCGGCGCGGTCAATGATGTCGTCGAGGTGCATGTGACCATATTTGTGAATCCGTTCCGGCCGCTCATTCGGGGCGACGAAGGTCATTTCCAGGATCAGGATTTCCGCCTTGTAGACGTCTGGAAAGGCGTCGACGCCGGCCGGGGCGGTGTCGCCGAGGTAGGCGATCTTGGGTAAGCGGATTTCGGCCGTGACTTCGACGCCTGAGAGGCGGAGGTCGCGGATCTGCTCGCCTGCGAGTTCTTGATATTCGGCTTTGAGCTTCTTGCGACGTTCCCAGACCAAAAACCCAAGCGAAGGGATGGTGTGCTTGGTGGCGAAGGTGCTGACGACCAACTCTCGCGAGAGTTCGATCTCCTGGCCGGGCTCGACGCCGACGAGGTTGACCGGCATCTTGCCGCGGTCGAGCTTCTGAAAGGCGCGGAGCAGTTGATGGACGTTGTCCACAGCCTCGATCGGCAGGTAGATCGTCGGCGGCTCCATCTTCATCATCCGCCTGCGGGCGACATAGACGGGGAGCGCGGCGATGTGATCCAGATGCGTATGTGAAATAAACCAAGTTGGCGTGGACATGAACGACCAAGGTTGCACGCCCATGTCAAAGCCCAGCTTCAGTTCAGGCACGCGCCAGTAGGTTTGAACGGCCGCGCGCGAGTACCCTTCGACGGTCAGACCTTTGTGACCAAAAGTGCGGATCGGGGCGTTGTCCACGGGGTATTCGAGCGAGTCCGGCGACGTATCCAGGGCCAACGTCGGCCTCCTTCGGGCCAGGTTCCTTGGGGGATTGGTCGATTGACCGTCTTACTGTACCCCAAGACGCCGCCTTGGCGGAATGGGACCAAAGGCCGCCCGGGAACCAATCAGGTGGTCATGAACGAATCGGACCCGGCCGACGTTGGCGAATGTGCCGGATCTCGGTCCAGGATCACGATTGATCAGCAAGGCCGCCATCTGGTGTCCTTTTGCAAAGTGGAAAAGCCCGCGATCCATCAGCAGTTCGTTATTTTACCGATTCATGTTGAACGAGGATGAATACCTTATATCAAAGAACGCACGTGGAACGATCGAAGAAACAGGCTGGGAAATCGCGACAGTTCCGGTAAACTCCGGTGCGGCGCATTTTGGGTTGGGGCGAAACGGCAGGAAGATCAACGGGGTCGAATGTCAACCGGCCCGATGCGAGTCGGCCGGAAGGGGCTCCCTTTGACGGATCGACCGGGCGATTGCAATCCCATTCTTTCTCGTGCATAAGAGCGAGTTTTGATGCGACGGACCCTTGTCCTCGGCCCGGCTTATCTTGACCGCGTGGTCCGCGTGGACGGCCCTTTGATCGACCCTGGACTCGGCGGTCCTCTGGACGGCAGTATCGAAGGGACCTTGACCCCTGGCCCCGGCCTTCGGCTGGTCGATCCTCTCGACGGGTCGATCACGATCGACCTGCCCGGTTCTTGGCTGGGGCCAACAGGTACGGTGCGGTTGGCCAGGCCGTTGGTCAAGGGGGCCGAGTCTTGGAACCGGAAGATTGTCGCATCGAGTTGTCATGACGATCTCGGCGGCATGGGTGCCGGGTTTGCCGCTGCGCTCGGTGGAGAGTTGGTCAGCGTCCTCGGTCCCGAGACCGACCCGGTTAGCCTGGCGGTGTCGAGCCGGTTAGCCGACGCCGGGGTTGTTCATCGGCCGATCCGGGTCAAGGATCGTCCGACCGACTGGACCTTGCTGGTCACTAGCGGCGGTTTCGGCGACAAGCTGGCGGTCGGCTTCCGAGGGTGTCACGACGGCCTCGCCAGGCTCGGCCCGATCGCGGCCACCGCTTGCGACCTTCGGATCGTTTCCTCGCTGCCCAATCGCCTCGCCGCCGAGGCCCTGCGCGCTCCAGGCGCTTTGGTTCGCATCTTCGCGCCGGCCATGCGGAACGTCTCTGATAGGATATTGAAAATTAGTGAATTTGTCGATTTTGTTGACATGATGTTTTTGAATCGGCGTGAATGGGAAGCTATCGACGATCCAGGGCCGATCCTGGCGACGGTTTCGGTCCTGGCGATCACCGACGGCCCGCGCGGCAGCCTGGTTCGTACTAAGGCGAAGGATGAAAGCCGGGATGAGTTCCAGGTCAACGCCTTTCCCAGAACCAGGCTGCCGAAGGACACCAACCGGGCGGGCGAAGCCTATGCCTCGACCCTCTTGACGACCCTGCTTGACCACGGTTGGACCCCCGGCCCGGTCGCTGGCCCTTTGATCCGGCTGGCCGCCGAACGGGCCTCCGCCGCCGCCGCGTTGGTGCTCGACCGCCTCGACTTCGGCTTCCCGAACGCGGAAGAGATCGACGACGCCTTGCGGCTCGGCCGGATCGAGTAACAACTGATTCCAGACCTTGCCACCTTCCAAAAGGGGAACGCAAGGCCCTCCCCTCGGACCTGAATACGGGATAGGATGTAAAGGGAGCCGATCCCTTTCTTGTTCAAGCTTAACGAGGGTCCTGACCGATGTTGAGGTCCGCCCTGCTGGTCATCGCCCTGCTGAATACCCGGGCGGCCCTCGCTGCGCCCGGTGCGGAACAGCCGGCGATTGATCGAGGGGTCCAGTTCGTGCGCGGGCGGGTCGGCAACCAGCAGGTGGGGGAAACGGCCCTGGTCGCCCTGGCCTTGAGCAAGGCCGAAGTGCCGGCCAACGACCCGACGCAAGCCGCCGCATTGGCCAAGATCCAGCGGCGGTTCAACGGTTCGGTCTATCAGCCCGAACGGACCGGCGGGGCCGAGATCTACGAGGCGGGCGTGATCATCCTGGCCCTGGGCAGCATTGACCCCCAGGTCTATCAGCCCGAAATCAAGGCCGCCGCGCAGTACATCCTGGGCAAGCAGAACGCCAACGGCTCTTGGGATTACACCGGCCGGATCGCGGGCGACACCTCGATCTCGCAGTACGCCGTCCTGGGGCTCTGGGAGGCTGAGAACTCCGGGGTCGCCATCCCGCCAAGAGCCTGGGACAAGGCGGCAAGCTGGTATCTCTCGGTTCAACATCCCAGTCAAGGAAGTTGGAACTACCACCGGGACGAAGGGTCTCGCTATCCAGAGACGGTCTCGATGACCGCCGCGGGGGTCGGCAGCCTTTTGATCTGCCAGCGCCAGCTTGACCGGCACCGCCGCTCGGCAGACACCGAGAGCTCCTTGCTAACCCCTTTGATGGCCGAGAACCGCCCTTCGATCTACCACGCCTCGACCCCGGTCTCTCGGGTCAATGCCGGGGTTCGCAAAGGCCTTGCCTGGCTGGGTTCGCACTTCGACCCCGAGAAAGGGATCATGGGGCATTCGGCCTACTATGGCCTTTACGGCATCGAACGTATCGGGGCCCTGGCTGAGCGCGACAGCCTCGGCGGAGAGGACTGGTTCGACGAAGGGGCGCGGTTCGCCCTGGCGACCCAGCAGGCCGATGGAAGCTGGACGGGCCAGTACGGTGAGGTCAACAACACGGTCTGGACGCTCTTGTTCCTCACCAAGTCCACGGCCCAGACGCTCAAGAAGATCGAGATCAAGCGGCTGGGGGCTGGCACCTTGCTCGGCGGCCGTGGCTTGCCCAAAGACCTTTCGAGCCTGACCGTCGCCCAGGGGCGGGTGGTCGTCCGTCCAATGAACGGCGCGGTGGACGCGATGCTCGACGTCCTGGCTGACCCGCGCGCCCGGGACGCTGATTCTGCCCTTGCCGGCCTGGTCGAACGCTACCAGAAGGACGGCCCGAAGGTCTTGCGTCCCCACAAGGACCGCCTCCGTAAGCTCCTGGACGACCGCGATCCAGGCGTTCGCGCCGCGGCGGCCTGGACCCTGGGTAGAACCGCCGACCTGGACGTTGTCCCCGCCCTGATCGCCGCCTTGCGCGATCCGGACGAGGCGGTCGTGGCCGAGGCGAGGACCGGCCTCCAGGTCATCAGCCGCAAGCTTGACGGCTACGGACCCCCTCCAGGGGCCAGCCCCAAGCAACGTGAAGAGGCTGCGAACCGCTGGCGAGCCTGGTATGATTCGGTTCGGCCACCCGACCTCGACGGCCCCGACGCCGGCTTGAACTGACGTGAGTTCCCCCCCTTCTTGCTTGACGATGAGGACTCGTTTCCAACGATGAGCGTCGGCACCAAAGACCCCCGCGCCAACCCCGCGAACCAAGGCGGCAACGAGGCCTCCTTGGCGGAGCCGAAGGTGCGCGGCGAGTCGCGATACGACCGGATCACGTCGTTCTTGATGGCCGTCGTCGTCGGGGCCTTGCTGGTCGTCGGCTGGCTCTGGCTGGTCTACCTGACCAACCAGGCGTATGCCTCCAAGGTGGCGTCTCCCTTGGAGATCGTCGAGGTCTTCGGCGGCGGGGGCGGCTCGCCAGACGGAGAGATCGGCTCGACCGAGGCGATCGACGTACCCGGGGCCGAGGCCGGCGCGTCGGCCTCGAACAACGAAGAGGACGCCGCCGCGTTCGAAGAACCCTCGGTCATGCTGACCCCCTCGGCGACCCTCGACGCCGTGGCCGAAGCCAGCGGGCAAGTCGTCGCGGCCGACTTCGGTGCCAACATGCCCACCGGAGGCGCTGTGGCCAGCGGCAAGCGGTCGTCCAAGCTCGGCACCGGCGGCCCGGCCTACGGCTTTGGGCCAGGAGACGGCGGCGTCTCTCGCGAACAGCGCTGGAGCATCGTCTACCCGACCGGACAGACCCTCGACGAGTACGCCCGGGAACTCGACACCTTCCGCGTTGAACTGGCCACGCCCGTCGGCAACAGCCTCGTCTACGCATCAAACTTCTCCAGCGCGACGCCGACCAGACGCACCGGCTCGCCCGACCTGGATAAACGGCTCTACTTCGCCTGGCGAGGCAAAGGGCGCAAGGAATCCGACGTCGCCCTCTTGCGCAAGGCGGGCATCGAAGTCGGCGAGGCGACGATCCTTCAATTCTATCCTCCCATGATCGAAGAGATCCTTTCACGTCTGGAAGTCTCTTACCGAGGACGGCAACCTTCGGAAATCCGGGTCACGCGGTTCAAGGTCGTCCCCAAAGGGAACGGCTACGGCTTTGACGTGCTTGATCAACAAACGCTCAGGTGAGTTCGCTTTCAAGATCATTAGGTTAAGATGCTTGACAGATGGTTCTGGATCGAATATTCTAAAATACGCACCTTGATATAGAGAACATTTTTACGCATGGCCACGCTTGAGGTCCACGACGGCCGAGGCCGGGTCGAGTATGTCGCGATCACTCGGGAGACGCCGGTCCTCTTCGGCGCGGACCCGAAGTGCGACGTCGTGCTGGACGACCCGATGGCGTTGCCCTTCCACGGCCGGATTCGATGGCGACGGGGCAAGTTCCGGGTCGAGGCCTTCCCCGAAGCCAAGGCGCTGGAGGTCAGTGGCAAGAAGGTCGTTGCTACCCGGTTCCTGCAAGGAGACGAGGTCCGGGTTGGCGGCTACCGGATCTTCATGCTCAACCCCGAGGATAAGCCGCCGGACGCCGAGCCGACCATCATTCGACCACCGCCCGAGGCGTCGGTGACCCCGGTCAGAGCGAAGCCGAAGCCGTTGCCACGTCGGCGGAGTCGGAGTGACCAGGAGGCCGCGCCTCCTTTGGCGGAATTCGCCCTGGTTCAGGAGTCGGACCCGGCCTTCTTGAGCGAGGCAACGATCCGGCAAGGCATGCCGTCGAGGGTCGTGGTCTTGCCGCCGGAGGTCGATCCTTGGTGGCGGCGAGCCTTGCAGGCCGTCTCTCTTTCGGGGCAGGCCCCCGGGCAAGAGCGGATCGCCACCTCGCCGGTGGTCCTGGGCCTGGTCGGGGTGTTGGTTGTGCTGGTCGTCACCGGGTTCAGCCTCTGGGGAATCATCGCCAGGACGACCGCCGACCGGCTCTTCCTTCAGGCGACCGACAGCGAGAAGAACGGTGAATCTCTCAATGCCATCAGACTTTATGACCTGTTCCTTCAAGGATATCCCAAAGACGCGAGGGCCGGTAAGGCGCGGGTGTATCGGGCCCTGGCCAACGTCCGACAGTATGCCTCGGGGGCCGGGCCGATCTGGAGCAACGCCCTGGAAGCGGCTCATGAGATGGTCCGTGAGGTCGGCCGCGTTCCCGAGTATCGCGACGCCCGCATGGACCTGGCCGAACTGGTCTTGAAGACCGCCGAAGGGCTAGCCGATCGGGCCAAAGCGTCGGCCGACCCGAAGACCTTGGACCAGGCGCGACAGGCCGCGAAGTTCCATGAGCAGGTCGCCGGCCAGGCGGCCAAAGACCTGCAAGGGCGATCTCGCTTGCCGGCGAAACTGGCCGACGCCGAGGCCGCCGTGGTCAAGGACCAGACCCGGATCAAAGCACTCTCAGAGATGGACACAGCCGTTGCCAAGGGGTCGGCCGCCGGGGTCTTCGCCGCCAGGGACGGCTTGGTGGACCGTTACCCTGACTTTGCGTTACATCGAGACGTGATTGCACGTATGACCCAGGCCAGCGACCTGATCCGCCAGGGGGTGACGTACAGTCAGGCGACCCGCGCGGCGGAGTCAACGCCGGCCGACGACCCGCTGGGCCCGCCGACGTCCCTGGTCTTGCGGTCACGAGGATCAAAATCCGCAACACCAGACGGGCCAATCGTTTACGCTCTGGAGGACGGCCTGGCTTACGGGCTCGACGGCGCGACCGGGGCCCCGCTCTGGCAGGCCTCTTTGGGCGCGTCTTGCCCGTTTCCACCCCAAGGGGTTCCTGGCGGCGGTTCGACCGCCTTGGTCGTGGACGCCCGGGTGAACGCCTTGATTTGCCTCGAAGGCCGTACCGGTCGCTTACTCTGGCGGCAAGACCTGAGCGAGCCAGTCAAGGCCGCCCCGTTAGTCCTGGGCAACCAGATAGTCCAGGCGACCCCGACGGGTAAGGTCCTGTTGATTGACTTGAACTCGGGCGAGCTGCAGGGGACGCTCGACCTCGGCCTTCCTCTGACGCAAACGCCGGTAGCTGATGAGACCGGGCAGTTCTTCTACGTTCTGGCCG
>JBDTIR010000483.1:0-6175 GCA_039936275.1 Isosphaeraceae bacterium
GAACCGCAAGTGGGCCGCCTCGACCCCCGCCTCCAAGATCGTCCGCCCCTTCACTCGAAGCTCGCGCGCGAACTCCACGATCAAGATCGCATTCTTGCTCGCCAACGCGATAATCAACACAATACCAATCTGAGTGTAAATATTATTGTCCATCCCTCGGATCGACACTGCGGCCACCGTGCCCAAAAGCGCCAACGGAACGACCAGGATGACCGCCGCAGGCATCAGCCAGCTCTCATACTGAGCGGCGAGAACGAGATAAACCATCAAAACCGCCAGCACAAACACATAAATGGCTTGTGAGCCGACTTTCTTTTCTTGAAACGACATCCCGGTCCATTCATAGCCCATCGACGACGGCAGCTTGGTCGAGGCCATCTCTTCCATCAGCTTCAACGCCTGTCCAGAGCTGAACCCGGGGGCCGCCTCGCCGGTGATCGACGCTGACGGATACAGGTTGAACCGAGGAATCAACTGCGGACCAAGCTCCTCCTCAACCTTGATCAAAGTACTCAGGGGGACCATGTTCCCTTGCCGATCGCGCACCTCGAGCCGCCTGATATCCGCCGCGTTCTGGCGAAACCGCTGGTCGGCCTGGACCCGAACCTGATAAGTACGTCCGAACTTGTTGAAGTCATTCACATAAGCCGAACCAAGCGATGCTTGTAAGGTGCCGAAGATGCTGTCGAGCGGAACGCCCAGGCTTTTCGCCTTCACCCGGTCAACGTCTGCATAAATTTGCGGCACGCTGGAGCGGAAGGTCGTCTTCAACGAAGTCAAGCCGGACTGCGCATTGCCGTCCTGGATCATCTCGTCGGCGAGCTGTTGCAACTCGTGCAGGCCTGTGCCCCCTCGGTCTTCAAGCTGAAGCTGAAATCCACCGGCGACCCCCAGGCCTCGAATCGCGGGCGGCGGGAAGGCGAAGATCATCGCCTCCTGGATCTGCTGGAATTTCCCCGTGATGTGGCCCAGGATCGCTTCCTGGCTCTTGGCGGGGTTGCCCGTCCTCTTCTCGAAGGGTTCGTAGTTCACGTAGAACGAAGCCGCGTTGGAGGCGACCGCCCCATCTAAAATTGAGTTCCCGCCGATCATGAACCAGGTGGCGACCCCTGGCGTCTTTGCCAGAATCGCGGCGATCTTGTCCACGACGGCGCGGGTGCGCACCTGTGAGGCCGCGTCGGGAAGCTGTACCCCGACGATCGCGTAGCCTTGATCCTCGCTGGGCAAAAAGCCGGTCGGCAGGCGAGTGAACCACCAGGTGGTCAGGGCCACCAGACCGACGAAGAACAGCATCATCGTAAACGTATGCCGAACCGCGCGCCGGATCACGGCAATGTAGGCCGCTTCGACGCGGTCGTACACGGCGTTGAACGCTCGATAAAAGGCATTGCGGCGTTCGGGGCTGGGGCGCAGATAGGTCGCGCACTGAACCGGCTTCAAGGTTACGGCGTTGATGGCGCTGATGACCGCGGTCGCGGCGATCGTCAAGGCGAACTGGCGGTAAAGTTGGCCGGTGATCCCGCCGAGGAAAGCCGTCGGCAGAAACACGGCCATCAAGACCAGAGTGATGCCGATGACCGGACCGATCACCTCGGACATGGCCTTGATGGTGGCCGTCTTGGGGTCGAGTCCACCACGGTCAATGTGGTGCGCCGCGTTCTCGACGATCACGATCGCGTCATCGACCACGATCCCGATCGCCAGCACCAGGCCGAACAGGGTCAGCATGTTGATCGAGAACCCGAGCGCCCCCATCGCCGCGAACGCGCCGATGATCGTTACCGGCACGGTGGTCGCCGGAATCAGGACCGCTCGCCAGTCTTGCAGGAACACCAGGATCACGATCAAGACGAGAACGCCTGCTTCAAACAAAGTCTTGTAGACTTCATAAATCGATTCCTCGACGAAGGTCGTCGGGTTGAACGGGATCAAGTATTCCAGGCCTTGCGGAAACGAAGACTCGAGCTCGTCCATCGCCTTGCGAATTCTGCGGGCGACGTCGAGCGCATTGGCCCCCGGAAGCTGAAAGACCGCGACGCCTGCGGCGGGCTTGCCGCCGACCTCGCACCACTGGTCGTAAACCTGGGCGCCCAGCTCCACCCTGGCCACGTCCTTGACCCGAGTCAGGCGCGCCCCGCCCGACTCAACCTCGGCGGACTTGACGATGATCTCGGCGAACTGCTCAGGGTCGGACAGGCGGCCCAGCGTGGTGACGTTGTACTGAAACGCCTGGTCCTTGGCCGATGGATACTGGCCCACCTGGCCGGCGGCGACCTGAACATTCTGCTCTCGGATCGCCGCGAGCACGTCCTCGGTCGTCAGGTTGCGCGCTTTGAGCTTCTCCGGATCCATCCAGATCCGCATGCCGTAGTTGCTGCTGCCGAAGACGTTGATGTCGCCCACCCCTGGAACCCGGCTGAGCACGTCCTTGACCCGCAGGGTCGCGTAGTTGCTCAAATAGAGGTCGTCATAGCGGCCGTCGGGCGACATCAAGGCCACCGCCATGATAATATTCGTCGATTGTTTCTTGGTCGTGATCCCTTGCCGCTGCACCTCTTGCGGCAGCTTGGGCATGGCAATCGCCACCCGGTTCTGCACCAACACCTGCGCCTGGTCCAGGTCCGTGCCCACCTCAAACGTCACCGTCAGAGTATACGATCCGTTGCTGGCGCAGGTGGACGACATGTAAATCATGTCCTCGACGCCGTTGACCTCCTGCTCGATCGGCGAGGCCACCGTGTCAGACACCACCTGGGCGTTCGCCCCCGGGTAGTTCGTCGTCACCTGGACCGTCGGCGGCGTGATCTCGGGATACTGCTCGATCGGCAGCACCAGCATTGTCACAACGCCAATCAGCATCGTCACAATCGCGATCACGTTGGCAAAGATCGGCCGCTCAATAAAAAATCGCGAGAACATGCGTTGACTCGGTGGATTTTATAGGGTCAATTATTTGTATATATATCAAAAATACTAAATTTCAAATCCGAACGTCGTCACTCGCCTTGTTCAGGACGCGCGCTCCACGGCCGGCTTGCTCTTGGCGACGGCGGGACCGGCGGCCGGCTTAGCGTCTTCGGCGGTCTTGGGACGAACCTTCAATCCTGGCCTCGCGCGCTGGAGTCCGTCGATGACGACCAGGTCGTTCGCTCCGATCTTGCCATCGACCACCCGCAGGCCCCCGACCTCGGTCCCGACGCTCACTGATCGACGTTCGACGATGTTGTCCTTGCCCACCACCAGGAGATAACGCCCCCCCTGGTCGGCCCCAAGGGCGCGTTCGGGGACCAGCAAGGCATTGTTCCTGTGTTCAAACGGAACACGTATGCGAACGAACATACCTGGATCAATGATCTGTGTGGGATTCGGGAAGATCCCCCGCGCCCTGACCGTCCCGGTGCCGGGGTCCACCCCGGGATCGGCGTACTGGATCCGCCCCTTGTGGGGAAACCCGGTCTCATTAGACAGACCCAGTTCCAGCGGCATGTCAACCGTCCGAAAGTCCTCGCGCTTGCCTTCGCGAACCATCTTCTTGAACCGGAGAACGTCCTCCTCGCTTACGCTCACATACGCATAAATCGGATTAGTCTTGACGATCGTCGCCAGCAAGGTCGTCTGACCGTCGCCGACGAAGTTGCCCACGTCGACCAGGTTCCTGGTGATCTCGCCGTCGATCGGCGCAACCATCCGACAGTAGCCCAGGTCAATCTCAGCGCTACGAACCGAAGCCCTGGCCGACGCAACGCTGGCCTTGGCCGCGAGAATATTGGTCTCGTAATCGGCCCGGGCTTGCTCCCTGCTGGCGCGGTCGGCTGCGACTTGCGCCTCGAACTTCTTGCGGTTCGCCTCGGCCTGGTCCACATCCTCTTGCGACGCCGCGTTCCGAGTCCGAAGGTTGCGCTGTCTCGCCTCGCCAACCCTGGCCAGAAGCAACTGCGCCTCGTCAAGTGCTTCCTGGGCCTCGGCGATTTCCCTGGCCTTCGACTGCACGGCCATCGTCTGGGCCGCGTCGGCCTCGGCAAGCTTCGCCTTGGCCAATTCAAGCTGCGCCTGGAACGGCTCCTCGTCGATGACCATTAAGAGTTGCCCTTCCTTGACCTCGCTGCCGTCCTGGAAGTGCTTCTCCTTGAGGAACCCCTTGACCCGCGCGCGGACGTCCACCGTCTCGACCGCCTGGGTCGTGCCGGTATATTCCAGATAACTGAGGACCGACTGTTGAACCGGTTTGGCGACGGTCACGTCCGGAGGCGGCGGCTCGACATAGGTATTCTCGCCGCCACAACCCGCAACGAAAACCGCCGCGACCATCACCAACGAACCGGCCCGTACCCGGCCCCTCGCGATCGAGCCCCACCGCGGAATTCCCTCGACCCTCTCGATGCACGCCATGAATCGCTCCCGCGAAGCTCAGACCAAAAGACAAATCATATCGCCCGGGTTCGCGCCGTCAACACTTTCAGATCCACACGACACGATCATCAATTCACGCAATTGCATCGAATCGACGCCCAAATCTAACTCGTGTCGTTCCGGTCGTCGCCAATCCGTCCGAGCGCCCTGGCGACCGCGTCCACAACCGATGGGTCCGGGTCGTCAGACGCCGCGCGCAAGGCGAGAGCCGCCGCGTCGTTGCCGATCTGACCCAGGGCCCAGGCCGATGCCCCGCGCACTGTCGAATCATCATCACACAAGCAATCAATTAATGCCGGGACCGCCGAAAGTTCGCGACGGGTCCCCAGGATCAGGGCCGCGTTGCGCACCAGGCCGGATCGCTTGGTTCTGGAAAGGGCCGTCCCCTTGAGCCGCTTCGACAAGGTCGCCGGTTCTTCGATCAGCCAGGTCAACAGGTCCGGATGGTCCCATTCCGGCCGAGCCGACAGGGCAGGTTCCCGCCCCTTTGGCGCCTTGCGGTTCCAGGGACAGACCTCCTGGCAAATGTCGCAACCAAACGCCCAGCCGTGCAAATTCCCGGCAACCTCGTCCGGGATCGGTCCTTTATGCTCAATGGTCCAGTAGCTGATGCATCGCCGCGCATCGAGTTCATAAGGCCTGGCGAACGCATCGGTCGGGCAGGCGTCGAGACAACGGGTGCAGGTACCGCAGTGGTTCGCCTCCATCGGCGGATCGGGCGGGAGTTCGGCATCGACCAGCAACGCGCCCAGCAAGGTAAAGCTGCCAACCTTCCTGCTGATCAGCATCGTGTTCTTACCGATCCAACCCAGACCCGCCAATCTTCCGAAGTCGCGTTCCGGCAACGGGGACGTATCCGAGACCGCGCGGCCCAACAGCCCGGGGCATTCCCCCTGAAGCCAGTTCAAGAGTTCCCCCAGGCGGTCCCAGAGCAGCTTGTGATAATCCTGCCCGCGCGCATACCGCGCGACCTTCCCCGTCGTCGGCCCTTCTTGACCGAGGTCCGGCCCCCCATAAACGAACCCAACCACGACGATCGACCGCACCCCGTCCATGACGTGCCTTGGGTGGCTCCTCGCCGCTTCCAGACGCTCCAGATAGCCCATCCCGGCCGCGTACCCCTTGCTCAGCCACCTTTGATATTGCTCATATCCCGGCGGCGCGACTGCGGGCGCGATCCCTACCAGATCAAATCCCAATCGCGTTGCCTCGCGCTTGAGCAGGTCGGACAAGGCACCAGAATCAGGCGGAGCAGGCGAGTTCATGGAACAATTGTACCCATCCCGACCCCGTTTCGCGAGGGGCTCGATTTCTAATAAAGTTCCCAAGAGGCCCGATAATGCGGATGGCCCCTTGACGATCATGCCTCACGGAACAACCCGGTTTGCCCCATCAACCACCAGCTATTCGTTATTAACGCATTGATGCTTCCATGCGTTCTTGCAATCGATCACGGGAATGTTCCCTCTGTTCTTTGGCAACTGAATCCGTCCCCTCCCTTCAGCGACGATCGACCCCAAACCCGGCGCGCCAAGCGAACCCAACTGCCATTTTGGCAGTCGCGATGGCGTCACGGCTCACTCTCGAAGCAGATCCCTCGCTCACGCTTCGGGTTTCGATGCTCGAAGCGTGAGCGACGAGCACCTTCCTTCGGGAATTGCAACCCGACGCGTGAGCGAGGGATCTTCCTTCGGGAATTGCAACCCGACGCGTGAGCGAGGGATCTTTCTGATCGCTGCGCCGAACGAATTATCATGAGCCTTTG
>JBDTIR010000484.1:0-2153 GCA_039936275.1 Isosphaeraceae bacterium
GTTGTGGTCCGGCCGAGCTTCGTCCTGGGCGGCCGGGCGATGGAGATCGTCTACGACGAATCGAGCCTGATCGGCTACATGAACGCGGCGGTCGAGGCCAGCCCCGAGAAGCCGGTTTTGATCGACAAGTTTCTCGAGGACGCCACCGAGGTGGACGTTGACGCCGTCTGCGACGGTGAGCGCACGATCATCGCCGGCGTGATGGAGCACATCGAGGAAGCCGGCATCCACTCGGGAGACTCGGCCTGCGCCATCCCGCCGTACACCCTGTCTGAGGACGTAATCCGCCAGCTCAAGGCGCAGACAGTCGCCCTGGCCGAGGCGCTCAAGGTGCGCGGCTTGATGAACATTCAGTTCGCCGTCAAGGATGGAGAGGTTTATGTGTTGGAGGTGAACCCGCGCGCCTCAAGGACCGTGCCGTTCGTGTCCAAGGCGACGGGCTTGAACCTGGCGCAGGCGGCGGCCAGGGTGATGGTGGGCCAGAGCCTGGAAGGGCAGGGGATCACCGCGGAGCGTACGCCCAAATACGTTTCGGTCAAGGAGAGCGTGTTCCCGTTCGCAAAGTTCCCCGGGGTCGATATCATCCTGGGCCCCGAGATGCGCTCCACCGGCGAGGTGATGGGAATCGCCCCTGACTTCGCGGCGGCCTTCGCCAAGAGCCAGACGGCGGCCTCAACCAGCCTGCCGATGTCGGGCACGGTCTTCCTGAGCGTAACGCCGCGCGATCGCCAGGCGATCGTGCCGATCGCCGCGAAACTGGTGGAAATGGGCTACGCCTTGATCTGCACCAGCGGCACGGCCTGGGCCCTTGGCGAACACGGGATCGCGGTCGCCACCGTGCGCAAGATCCACGAAGGGCGGCCGAACCTGCTCGACCATCTGGCCAACGGTGAGATCGCCCTGGTCATCAACACTCCCAGCGGCAAGGGGGCCCGCACCGACGAAGGGCGCATCCGCGCCGCAGCCGTTAGTCAAGGCGTTCCGTGCATCACCACGGTCAACGCCGCCAGGGCCGCCGTTGCCGCCCTGGAACGAATGCGCGAAGGAGAGCTAGAGGTTTACGCATTGCAAGACTTGCTCAGGTCTTAAAAGGAAAAATCCATTACAAGGGTGGGCATGCTCTCGCCCTTGTGCCTTGATTCGGAGGAAGTCTCATGGCAATCAGTGCGCACACGAAGGCGACCTTGGACGATCTACTTCGGGTCGACGGCAAGGCCGAGTTGATTGGCGGGAGGATCGTGCGGTTCATGCCATCGGGACACCAGCCAAGCCAGGCGGCCTTCGAGATCGCTGTGAGCCTTCGCGAGCACGCCCGGCAAGCCGGCCTGGGCGTCGCCTACGCAGACGGCATGGGGTTCGCCGTCCCCAAGCTCCCTTCCGGCCGCGAATCGTTCGCGCCCGACGCCGCCTACTACGTCGGCCCACTTCCCGCCCGTCGCATGCGGTTCGCCGAAGGCCCGCCCACCTTCGCCGTCGAGGTCCGGAGCGAGAATGGTTATGGCCCCGCCGCCGAGGCGGCGATGGCCGCCAAGCGCGCCGATTACTTCGCCGCCGGCACCCTCGCCGTCTGGGACGTTGACCCCTTGGCCGAGTTAATCCACGTTTATCGGAGCAACGCGCCGGACCAGCCCGCCACCTACGCCCGCGGACAGACCGCCGAGGCCGAGCCCGCCGTTCCTGGGTGGAGGCTCGAAGTGGACGCAGTTTTCGGTTAACACAATATTACTAATTATTTATATAACTCATGTATTCAGAATGGTTTTTTTGACCGATGACCTGAGCCAGGCCACGCAGGTCTCGAAATCGTCGGTCCAATCTTCATTGGGGGCCGGGGGCACTGGTTGGCGGAGTTTTAATCATCTACAACTCTACCATAATAATTAACGATTGTAGATTTATCATTGAGGATTTCTCGGTAGACCGGATTCTCCGTGACGACGTTGACAAAATTGGCGAGGCATTTGCAGATATCATTTGTAATAATTTCGATATTCGGGAGTAGAACGATCACCTTACTTTCCCGTCCCTTGAACTCTCCGGCGAGGCCCTTCGTTCTCTCTGCGGAATAATATTTCTTCAAGAACTCGTCGTCAATGAGCCGAGAGTCCGGAAAGGATTCGATAATGCCCTGCGCATGAGCCGTGCCTTCAATA
>JBDTIR010000485.1:0-4495 GCA_039936275.1 Isosphaeraceae bacterium
GCCCCATGCCAAACGGACGATCCTCTTGGCCAAGGGTCGTGGATTGTGGTCGCGAGCCGCATCGCGGTCAAGCCAGGTTCCGATCTTTGAGATCGACCGATGGCGAGGAATCACGTATCATCCGCAGGCTTTGCCCCGTCGATCGCCATATTAAAGAGTCTTGATTTCGGGAGGGAACCCCGATGACCCAGCGCAACGGAATCGGTCTGCTTGTCGTGGCCTTGGTGTTGGTCCCGTCATGGACCCGGGCCCAAACGTCCTCTCCGGCGGACCCGCCGCCAAGCTCGGGCGTCTCGAAGGTGGAGCCAGGCAACGAGGCGGAGGCCCTCAGTCGTTCGGCAGAGCGGCTTTTCAAGGACGGCAAGGTTGACGAGGCCGAGAAACTCTTCCGGTCCGCCCTCGCGATCCGGGAGCGGACCCATGGACCCGATGATCCGGAGACGGCCCGCTACCTCAGCAATCTGGCGTTCGCCACCATGAAACAAGGAAAGGGCAAGCAGGCAAAGGATCTGTTCATGCGATCCTTGTCGATTCGCGAGCGCTCCTTTGGGCCGGAGCATCTCGATGTGGCCAAGTCGCACCATGATCTGGGGTTGTTGTACCTCGCCGAGGGAGAGTTCAAGCAGGGTGTTGAGCACATGGATCGGGCCTTGACGATCTACAAGAACGCTCTCGGCCCGGAACATCCTGATGTGGCCCAGATTCTCAACGATGTGGGGGGCCTCTGTCACGGGCTCGCCAGGTCCAGGGGCGAGTACCGCAAACCAGGCAAATCCGACCAGGGCACGCCCTTCTCCGACCTGGCCGAGCGCTCTTTAGAACGGGCCCTGGCGATCCGTGAGAAGGCCCCGGGCCCCGACGATCTCAAGGTCGCCGACAGCCTCAACGTATTGGCCGCCGTTTATGTTGCCCAGACGCGCTACGACGAGGCCGAGTCGCTCATGAGGCGAGCCCTGGCGATCCGAGAGAAGGCCCTGGGAGCCGACGATCTTGAGGTTGCCAGGACGATTGATCAGATGATCCCTTTGATGAGGCGGGCTCATTTCAACCTCGCAACCATCGAAGAGACGTGGTCGCTCCGGAGCCGCGCCCGGGCCATCCGCGCGAAGCAACAGCCTTGAGGTTCGGATCGAGCCCGGCCTACCGCTTGCACCGAAGCCAGCGGACCAGGGGGATAAGTGCGAACCAGTAGCAGGCCTGCACGTTGAACGTGAGGACGCCGAACTGGATCGCGACCAGGCGCGTGGCCTCGGGACCGAGTGAGGCCGCTGAGCGGACCCCCGGCATCCCGAACCCGAGCGTGAGGGCCAGAGCGGCCACGCCGCCCATCAACGCAGCCAGGCTGATGCGGGGTTGGTCCTTCATACCGTTTGGATTGTGGCCGTCAACGGACCTCGGAGTCAATCCGAGGTTGTGGCGGCCCCAGACCGTTGCCCAGGGGCCGGAAGGCTCGTATCCTCTGGGGACGTCGCCCGCCAGACCTCAACCGCTCGAAGGACTAATCTTATGTGCATGGCCCTTGGCCTGCTCGCCGCCCTGGCATTGAACGGGGCCGCGCCGGCGGCGAAACCGCAACAAGGCCCGCTGCCCGTCGTCGTTCTGATCGGCGACTCGATCCGGCTCGGATACGCCCCGGTCGTAGTCGAGCGACTCAAGGGCAAGGCCGACGTGATCAGCGTCGCCGCGAACGGCGGAGACAGCCGTAACGTTCTGAAACATCTTGATGCGTTGGCCGTCCGTCCCGGGCCCGTCGTGATTCATTTTAACGCGGGATTACATGATCTTAAATTTGATCGGAAATTAAAGACTCATCAGGTTGAACCGGACGCTTACAGGGCCAACCTCGCTGCGATTCTTCAAAAGCTTGAGGCCGACACATCAGCCCGCCTAATCTTCGCCACGACGACTCCGGTCCTCGACGCCCGCCACCAGGCCGTCAAGCCGTTCGATCGTCGGGAAGCCGATGTCCAAACGTATAATAATATTGCCCTTGAGGTTATGAGGTCTTCGCCTGTTGTTGAGATTGACGACCTGCACGCCGTCGCCACCGGGCTTGGCCTGGAAACGAGTCTTGTGGCGGACGGGGTCCACTTCACCAAAGGCGCGTATCAGGCGCTTGGGACACAGGTTGCGTCGGTGATCGCCGAGGCCCTGGACGAGCCGAAGGCCACGAGCGAGGCCGATTGCCGGCGGGTCGAGACGCCGCCAGTCCTCGACGGCAGGCTCGATGACGACGCCTGGACCAAGGGGGCCGTCATTGATACGTTCCCCGCCTTCTGGTCGGGGACCGCAAGCGGGAAGGGGACCCGGGCCCGCCTGGTCTGGGACGATAAGGCCCTTTACTTCGCCTGCACGATGACGGACAAGGAGTTGCGCTCTTTTGGCACGAAGCGCAATGACACGCTCTGGGAGGGGGACGTCTTTGAACTCTTCTTCAAGCCCGCGCTCGACAAACCCGCTTATTATGAGTTCCAGGCCAATCCGCGGTCGTTGATTCTGGAGCTGGCGTTCTCGAAGCGTGGCGATGACTTTGACACCCTCGCGGCCAAGGCGCCGATGGGGATGCGGGCGGTCGCCTTGGTGGATGGCACGCTCGATCGGCCTGGCGATCTCGATCGGTCGTGGACGGTCGAGGGGCTCATCCCCTGGACGGCGTTCGCCCTGACCGGCGGTCGGCCGAAGGTCGGCGATGTCTGGTCGTTCGCCCTCTGCCGCTACGATTACGGTCCCAAGGGAACGTCGCCGGTGCTCACCAGCTCCGCACCGCTTCGAAGGATGAGTTTCCACCGCTTTGAGGACTACGGCCGGCTCACATTTGAAGACTGAAGGCGGGCCGCTCCGATCCGATTTTGGTCGAGCGTAGGGGACCGCTCCACGGCATAAATGGTGATCCCCCCCGCGCTCCAGACGCGGCGGAGGCGTCGGGGATGGGCGTTGACGTAGCGGCCAAGTGGGCTAACCGGCTCGCGGGCATAACGCTCTTCATCCACTAGCAGGTAGGAGACGCCGTACTGATCGAGTAAGTCATTGATGGCCTTGGGATCGTCGCTTGAAGGGGGCAGGGCGGTGCGATCGGTAAGCCAGTAGACCTCTCCAGGGTGGCGGGTCATGACCGGGCCGTCGGGGCCGTCTTGGCGGGCGATCCAGGCGCATCCGGCGTCAAAGTCGGCATGGGTCCGGCGTGCGGCCTCGGCTCGGTTCGTGACCAGGGCATAGCCGGCATACGGAATCGTTGCCGCCAGGGTCAAGGCCGCCGCCCATCGTCTGGGACTTCGGCCAGAGACCAGGGCAATCAGCGGCGCCAGGCCCTCGACCGCTCCGATCAGGAGGAACGGTGCCAAAGGGATCAGGAACCGCCCAGCCTCGGTGAACGGCCAGATCAAGAGCAGGGGGAAGGTCGTCAAGGGGACCAGGGCGGCGAGGCGTCGGCGAGGCCTTCGCCAGGCTCGGACCCAGCCCCAGATGACCAGGGTTGTCGCCAGGGTTGCCCAGACGGTGGCCCCCGCCTGGAGTTCGGGGCGAAACACGGTGCCGATCTCGACGACCGGTCCGGTGATCTGATCGGGCACCCGGCGCAGGTAAAACAAGGCGTTGCCGGCGATCACTCTGGCCCAGCCTCCTTGAGGCAGGAGGCCGACCTGAGTATCGCGCTTGACCGTCGCTAGCCAGCCGATCCAGGGCAGGACCAGCGTCGCCGAGGTTCCCAGGGTTGCCAGGGTTGCCGCAAACCGCTTTCTCAAAAGCAGTTCCGCGAACACAGCCAGGGCGAGGCACGCTCCCACATGCCTGGTCAAGACGCAGGCTCCTAGCAGAACGCCCAGAATCAAGCCCGGGCGGATGTTACCCGTTTTTCCGACCCGGGTTGCGACCAGCAGAACCAGACTACAGAGGAGCAAGAAGAGCGGTTCCGACTGGATCGCCCCGCCGGTGCGTCCCCAGGTCCAGTTCAAGGCCAGAGCCATGCCCAGGATCAGGGCGACCTTTGGGGAATAGAGGCGTCGGAACCAGGCCCAGAATCCGAGCGTCGCGGCGATGGTGCAGGCGAATGAGGTGATATGGGCTGACAGGGCTGATGGCTCGGTGAGTCGCCAGACCGCCGCCAGGGTCAAGGGGTATCCGGGTGGGAAGTGGGCGTGCTCGGGTTGGTCGGGATGGTCGATCGCCCGGTATCCCCGGCCGGTCTCCAGACTTTTGGCCAGGACGGCATAGCCCGCTCCGTCGAACCTTGGCGGGCTTCGGAAGTCGGTATTCAGGCCGATGCACACAGCCGCCAAGGTCGCGACGATGGCCCCGTGTCCGATCGCTTGCCGAAGTCCGCCCCGCGCCATCGTCGCCGGCCTTCCCGTTTGATTCTTGTGAACACCCCCGATCCATGAAGGGCCGGGCGGTCATTGTAAGAGACAAGGCCGGTGGGAACTATCGAGCGGCGGTCCATTGCGGGAGGATTGCCCGGTGTATGGCGGCCATCCCGGCCGCGTTGGATTTTGAGATTGCG
>JBDTIR010000486.1:0-3769 GCA_039936275.1 Isosphaeraceae bacterium
CAAGGTGGAGATTGCGCCGATGGGGACTTCGGCCAGGAGGGTGCGTCCACGGATTCTGGCTGACCAGCCGCCTCCGGCTACCTTGATTCTGCCAGAATCCGTTGGCGCCCCCTATTATCGCCTCCAGGACTCCCGCACTACGAACTACTGACTTTGTAACGACTTCGGGTTATCCTTCACTTAATCTCCCGATCGTAGGAGCGAGGACGACGTTTTGTTGAGATGGCTCACATGGCAGATCTGATGGCCGAGGTCGGTCGATTCCGCACCTGGGCGGGCAACGATCCACCCACGACCCTGTCCCGTGAGCGGCAGCGTGACCATGCCGACGGAGAATGGGAATGCGACTATCCCCATTGGACTGAACTCTACGCCGCCGTCATGGAGCACGTGGCTGCGAGCCCGCCCGAAGTGTGGTCGGACGAGCCGTTGCAGGCCATCCTGTACGCACTGGCTCGCGACAACGAAGACGAGATTCTCGGCGAGGAGATCCGCCTCCGTCACCCGGAGACGCTCATCGCTCTGGCAAAGGCGGCCTTGGTCGCCGGGGAGTTCGACGCGAGGTGGCAATTGGCCGATCAGCTCGGCCAACTTGACCGCGACCTTGGCGACGTCGAGCGACTGCTGCTCGCCCTGGTTCGAAACGAGGATGAGTACGTCCGGCGGCGTGCCCTCAAGTCTCTCGCCCGAGTCGGCTCCTCGGCGGCCGAGCGACTTGCACTGGAGGCTTGGAACCGGCCGGACGAGCACCAGGAGTGGGCGCGGATGGGGGCATTGGATTGCCTCCGTCGGATCGATTCGCCTCACCTTGAACATCTCCTGGCCGAGGCGGAACGCGATGAACGACAGCACCTCCGCGACTTCGCGAAGAGCCTCCGACAGGAGCAAGCTGGCTGACGATCCGTCGCCGGAGCACCGCGGGCCCCTGCTGCCAGTGTTCGACGGCCTGCCCAAACCACGTCGCCAGGCCAAGAATAAGCTCCATCGCCTCACAGTCATCCTCATGATTGCCACGTTGTGCGGTCATCGGCGGGGCCGAGACGTGGGAGGCAGGCCACAGGACTTGCCGGGTGCACCACTTAGCTTGCCCCCCTGCCCCGTTTTGACTGCTTTCGGCACCATTCTTGCTTCCCTTGGCTCGTGGCCAGCTTCGCGCCCTGAAGGGTCATAAAACGGTCGGGAACGGCCCGGCCGTCGACCAGTTCCGGCGAGGAAGGACAAGACACGATGCCGATGATGCCCATCACGCGCAAGGGAATTGAGATTCTCCTGGACACGCCTGACCAGCGGGATTATGTCCTGAGCGCGTACGCCGACTTGACGCTCAAGGACGGCTTCAACTCCGACGTCGGAGTCCAGCTCAAGAATGTGGCCCGCACCGCGGCCGAGGCCCTGGGTGACGCCAAGGCGAGAAAGACCCTCGACGCCAATTTCGAGGCCGTGCTTCGCGCGATCCGCGAGCAAGACCCCTCGGTTCGCGGCCTGGCGGTCTTCACCAGCGTCGAGCGGGGCCTGCATCACGTCGTCCCCTTGGGCTACGCCGTGCCCAACCGGATCGTGCTTGATGAAGACCTCTACGTCCTACCGCTCCTGGAGCACTGGTATGGCGAACCGAGTTACCTCGTGGCGGTGGTCAACTCTGACGAGGCCCACCTCTTTGAAGCCTTTTCCGGCGTGGTCGCCCCTGCGGTCAAGAACCTTGAGCGCCCCGACATCGACGCCGACATCCAGCGCGACAAGCCCCGATTCACCTACAAGAAACGGTTCGCCCAGACCCGCCATGAGTCGCTTCAGGAACCTTCCCACGACAAGTTCCTTCTGCAAGTGGCCGAGACGATCAATGAGCACTTCCGCCCTGGCGAGTTCACCGGTCTGATCCTGCTGGGTCAGCCGCACCTACTCGGCCCCTTGCGCTCGCTCTTGCATAAGGACGTGCAGGCCGCCGTGGTCGAAGAGGCGCAGCAGGCCATGACGACCAAGCCTGGCGATATCGCCCGCGAGGTCGCCCGCACCGTCGAGCGCTGGCACGCCGACCGCGACCGCCAGCTTCTTGACGAGCTTAGCCACCGCTGGAAGGAGGGACATCTGGTCGCCAACGGCCCGACCGACGTGCTGGACGCACTCCAGCAAGGACGAACGGCCCAGATCGTCATCGGCACCACCCGCAACTTGCCAGGTGCTCGCTGCACGGCTTGCGGTTACCGCTTCGGCGTGGTGGTGGCCACCTGCCCTTACTGCCAAGGGCCTTGCCGGACGGTGAACGCCGTCCAGGCGATCCTGCGGATGGCCTTGCGTCATCGCACGCCGGTCCACCTGCTTCGACCCGGTCCCGACAAGTCCGACCCCCTGGCCCGCGTCAACGGACTCGCCGCCCTGCTCCGCGCCGAGGCCAACTGGGCCCCCGACCCGGTTACCGCCCAGGCCTCGCAAGGCCATTGATCGCAACACGTCTCGCCAACCTCCCCGGCCAGCCGGATCAGGCGGCCGGGGCGGTCGTCGGAAAGAGGTCGGCCACTCGACAACGGAACCCGGGCAAGACCGTTTCGCCGTCGAGGTCTTGCCCGGCGCGGACCAGCGCAATCGTGCCGTCGCTGCGATGAACATGCACTGAGCGCGTCGACGGGTAGATGATCCAAATCAAGGGAACCCCCGCATCGAGATATTCCTGGATCTTTTCCGCCAGCTTGTAGACCAAATCGTTGGGCGAAACCACTTCCACGGCCAGATCGGGCGCGATCGAGACGAACCCGTCGGCCAGTTGGGCAACGGTCATGCGACTCTGGCGAATGAACGACACGTCGGGCCGACGCACCTTTTTGGGGAAGCCGGGGAAGCACTGATAGCCGCAATCCGCCCCAAAGACCCAGCCCAGGTCGTTGGTTTTGCAATAAACATTGACCCGCGTCAACAACTCTCCAGCCACCAGACTCGACAAGGCGCTCATGTTCCGCTCCACGAGGACGCCGTCGACCAGCTCATAGTTCTTGCCGTCGGGCATCGCCAGCAAGTCGTCCGGCGTCACAAGCGTCCTGGACTCGACCATCGTGCTCATGGTTCGGCTCACTTCCCCGTCAAAATACGCATGAGTTCAAAATCAAATCTCTTGCCACGGAGATTACCCGGGCCGCTCCGGTTCTCCAAGAACCGCCGGGGCGGTCGTCGGGAAGAGGTCGGCCACTCGACAACGGAACCCGGGCAAGACCCCTTCGCCGTCAAGGTCCTGCCCGGCGCGGACCAGCGTAATCGTGCCGTCCCTGCGATGAACATATACCGATCGCGTCGACGGGTAGATGATCCAAATCAAGGGAACCCCCGCATCGAGATATTCCTGGATCTTTTCCGCCAGCTTGTAGACCAAATCGTTGGGCGAAACCACTTCCACAGCCAGATCGGGCGCGATCGGGATGAACCCCTCGGCCAGTTGGGCAACGGTCATGCGACTCTGGCGAATGAACGACACGTCGGGCCGATGCACCTTTTTGGGGAAGCCGGGGAAGCATTGATAGCCGCAATCCGCCCCAAAGACCCAGCCTGAGGCGTTGGATTCACAGAAATTACCGATCAGGCGGTTCAACTTCGACGCCACCAGACTCGACAAGGCGCTCATGTTCCGCTCCACGAGGACGCCGTCGACCAGCTCATAGTTCTTGCCGTCGGGCATCGCCAGCAAGTCGCCCGGGGTCGTCTGCGTCCTGGACTCGACCATCGTGCTCATGGTTCGGCTCACTTCCCCGTCAAAATACGCATGAGTTCAAAATCAAATCTCTTG
>JBDTIR010000487.1:0-1590 GCA_039936275.1 Isosphaeraceae bacterium
GCCTCGCCGGCTGGGCGCGCTGCCAGGCTTCAAGGAACCAGCCACCGCCGCGGACTTGTCGGACGACGGCAAGCGGCTGGTCGTCGCCTCGCTCGATGTGGCGCGGGTTTATGAACGCAAAGACAGCGCCTGGCGGCTGATCGGCGAGGTCCGTTATCGGGCCGACGGCGTCGAGGCGGTCTGCTGGGACGGCGATGACTTGATTCTCGCGAGCGAAGGACGAGGAATGTACCGGATCAAACGCGATG
This sequence comes from Isosphaeraceae bacterium, assembly GCA_039936275.1. GTDB lineage: Bacteria > Planctomycetota > Planctomycetia > Isosphaerales > Isosphaeraceae > JBDTIR01. Next base: position 249 of record JBDTIR010000487.1, read on the forward strand.
CGCCTGGCGGGCGCCCTTTTGATCGAACAGGATCGGCGATGAGACGATGATGACCGGAACGGACGTGGCGATTGTCGGCGGCGGAGTGATCGGCCTGTCAATTGCTTATGCTTTGGCGCGGCGAGGGGTCCTGGCGACGGTGATCGATTCGGGCGAACTGGGTAGGGCGGCGTCGTGGGCAGGCGCCGGCATCATCTCGCCCCCTTCGGAACGCATGCTCAACGATCCAAGCGTCGCCCTGCGGTCGCTCAGCGCCCGCTTGCACGCCGAATGGTTCGAGCAACTCCTTGAAGAAACCGGCATCGACAACGGCTACCGGCTTAGCGGCGGCGTGGACGTCGCCTTAACCGCCGAGGAGGACGACGCCTTGCGGGCCTCCGCCGGACGCTGGCGGGCCCAGGGGATCGCCTTCGAGCGACTCGAACCGGGCGATTTCAGCAGGGTGGAACCGGAGTTGAACCCGGCGCTTCGGGTCGCCTATTACTTGCCCGATCGCGCCCAGATTCGCAACCCAAGGCACGTCAAGGCCCTGATCGCCGCCTGCCAGACGCGCGGAGTCACCCTCCGGCCTGGTCTGGGGGCCGGGGGGTTTGCGACCTCTGGAGACCGGATCAACGCCGTCTTGACGGCCGAAGGCCCCTTGCCCTGCGGTCGGGTGGTGGTCGCGGCCGGTTCGTGGTCGGCCCCTTTGCTGGCAAGGCTCGGCATTGACGCGCCAACGCCTCCGGTCAAGGGGCAGATTGTCTTGCTCCGCGCCGACGGCCCTCGGCCGCATCGGGTCGTCGAGCATGGGCACCGTTACCTCGTCCCTCGAGACGACGGCCGGGTTTTGATCGGGGCCACCGAGGAAGACGCCGGGTTCGACACCCGGTCCACCCCCTTGGCCGTCCTCGACCTGATTACCGAAGCCCTGTTCCTCTGCCCTTCCCTGGCCGAGGCCGAGATCGAACGGACTTGGGCGGGCCTGCGGCCCGGGAGTTTCGACGGCCGCCCCTATCTCGGCCAAGGCCCCACCTTCGCGAACCTGATCGTCGCCACAGGACACCGGCGCACCGGGTTGCAGCTCTCGACCGGCACGGCCGAGGTCATCGCCGACCTGCTTCTTGACCAGCCCCCTCGTCTCGACCTCGCCCCGTTCCGGCTCGGCCGAGAACCTGGTGCGCCTGCCGATGAGACGTTCCGGTCGTGAGCCATCAAGACCGGAACGCCTCGACCATTCCTTGATCCGCCATGTCCCCCTTGTGGTGCAGACTTCCAGCCTGCTCGATCATTCGCAGACTGGAAGCCTGCACCACAAGGGACTTGCCAGATGGCCCCAATTAGCCGCCGCGCTCTTGAAGGT
>JBDTIR010000488.1:0-3997 GCA_039936275.1 Isosphaeraceae bacterium
CGAACCCACCTGCCATTTTGGCAGTCGCGATCGCTTCACGGCTCAGTCTCGAAGAAGATCCCTCGCTCACGCTTCGGGCTTCAAAACCCGACGCGTAAGCGAGGTGCACCATTCTGCCCACTGCGCCGAGCGAACCCACCTGCCATTTTGGCAGTCGCGATCGCTTCACGGCTCACTTTCGAAGAAGATCCCTCGCTCACGCTTCGGGCTTCGAAGAAGAAGATCCCTCGCTCATGCTTCGGGTTTCGAAGCCAGCAGTATAAGCGAGGTGCATCATTCTGCCCGCCGCGCCGAGCGAAGCCAACTGCCATTTTGGCAGTTCGGTGGACCTGATCCGTCAGACCTTTGAGCGTTTCGGATCAAACCTGTGGCGTCTCGACGCGCCGACGATTACCCTTTTAAGACAGAACGTCGAATCAAAACCGGGTTCCCAAGCCGAAGGGCCTCGCATGCGCATCGCCATCTTGACCAATGAATATCCCCCCCATGTCTATGGCGGCGCCGGGGTCCATGTCGAGTATCTGACTCGCGAGCTGGCCAGGGTTGAGGAAGGACTCCACACCGTCGAGGTCCTCTGCTTCGGCGACCAGGCAATCCGGCAAAAGAACCTCAGTGTGCGCGGGATCGTCTCCAACTGTGCTCTGATGCCGGCGCAAGACTCGAGGCACATCAAGTTCTTCGACACGATGGTTCGCGACCTGCTGATGGCCGGCTCTTTGGCAAACATCGACGTCGTGCATTGTCACACCTGGTACACTCACCTGGCCGGCTGCCTGGTCAAGCAACTCACCGGCGCCAAGCTGGTCCTGACCACGCACTCGCTCGAACCACACCGCCCCTGGAAGGTCGAACAGCTCGGTACGGCCTACCAGGCCAGCTCGTGGATCGAACGCACCGCGTACCAGAACGCCGACGGCGTCATCGCGGTCTCGCAATCCATGCGAGACGATGTGAACAACCTTTATGGTGTTCCTGACGACAAGATTCGCGTGATTCATAACGGCATTGACCTGCACCAGTACACGCCCACGCTCAACCCCGCCGTCCTGGCCAAATATCAGATCAATCCCGAGCTGCCTTACGTCTTGTTCGTCGGCCGGATCACTCGACAGAAAGGGATCATTCATCTGGTTGACGCGATCAAGGCCCTGAGACGAGGAGTGCAGGTGGTGCTCTGCGCCGGGGCCCCGGACACCGAGGAGATCGGCCGGGAAATGGCCGAACGAGTCGAACAGGCGCGCCGGGCCTCGCCCGATCCAATCATCTGGATCCCTCAGATTTTGTCCAAAGATGAAATTATTACACTTTATACACATGCATCAATTTTTGTATGCCCATCTGTCTATGAACCATTCGGGATCATCAATCTGGAGGCGATGGCCTGCGGGACGCCGGTGGTGGCCTCGGCCGTGGGTGGAATTCCCGAGGTCGTCGTCTCGGGCAAGACGGGCCTGCTTGTGCCGTTCGAATCCAACGGATCGGCCGACTTCGAGCCCAGGGACCCGGCCCGGTTCGCCCGCGACCTTGCCGACGCCGTCAACAGCCTGCTCGACGACCCCGACCGGCTCCTCCTGATGGGCCTCCGCTCTCGTGAGCGGGTGGAGCATTACTTTTCTTGGACCAGCATCGCCCGCTGGACCTTGGATTTTTACTGGGACCTGGTCCAGGCCTAAACGGAGTAAGGGAAATCAAGATATTAACCACAGATAAACACAAATTAACCCGGATATTGATTCGAAAAATCTGAGTCCCTCTCTGTCCATCTGTGGTTAGAGTCTTCGTCCTTATTATTCATAGAAGGACCCATTCAAGATGCCTGTCGTGCTCGTCGGAACGCTCGACACCAAGGGGCCTGAACTGGCCTTCGTCCGCGACCTGATCCGGGGCGCGGGCCTGGAGACGATCGTCATCGACGCCGGTTCGGGAGGCCCGCCGGCCTTCGAGCCCGACATCGACCGCGAACGAGTCTTCTTCAGGGCAGGCACGACGTCCGAGGAACTCAAGTCCCAGGGAGACCGCGGGCTGGCGGTGGAGGCCTCGGCGCGTGGGGCGGCGTCGATCGTGGCCGACCTGGCGTCTCAAGGGAGGGTCGAAGGAATCTTCGCCCTGGGCGGATCGGCCGGAACGACCATCGGCACGGCCGCGATGAGGGCCTTGCGGTTCGGCCTGCCCAAGGTGATGGTCAGTACCCTGGCCAGCGGCCAGGTCCGGCCGTTCGTCGGCGGCAGCGACCTGATGATGGTTCACTCGGTCGCCGACATCGCCGGGTTGAACCGCCTGACCCGCACGGTCTTGACCAACGCGGCCAACGCTTTGATCGGCATGGTTATGAAACCAAGCCATGACGTTATCTTTATTAATAACGACCAGGATGAGCGGCCGATCATTGCGGCGACGATGTTCGGCGTGACGACCCCTTGCGTCGATCGGGCCCGCCAAGGGTTGGAAGAACTGGGGTGCGACCCTTTGGTGTTTCACGCGACCGGCATCGGCGGGCAGGCGATGGAAGGCTTGATCCGCGACGGCAAGATTGCCGGCGTGCTCGACCTCACGACGACCGAACTGGCCGACGAACTGGTCGGCGGCGTCCTCTCGGCCGGTCCAGACCGCCTGGAAGCGGCCGGACGGCGGGGGATTCCCCAGGTCGTCAGTGTCGGAGCGCTCGACATGGTCAACTTCGGCCCGATGGACACCGTCCCTGAGCGGTTCAAAGGGCGCTCCTTGCACGCCCATAATCCCAACGTCACCTTGATGCGGACTACGGCCGAGGAAAACGCCAGGCTCGGCGCTCGAATTGCCGAAGTCCTCACCAGGGCGCGCGGGCCGACGGTCGTCTTGATCCCCCGAGGGGGCGTCTCGGCGCTCGACGCTCCCGGGCGGCCTTTTCACGATCCAGGGGCCGACGCCGCCTTGTTCCAGGCCCTGGAAACCGGCCTGGCCGGGTCCAGGGTCGTCTTGATCTTCCGAGATGAACACATCAACGACCCCGCGTTCGCGGACCTGGCGGCGCGAACCTTGCTGGGCTTGATGAGCGAGGTTGACCCCCGCGTGATCGACCTCGACCGCCTGCCTCGATCGTGGGCGACGCCCGCCGATCACGCCCCCTTGGAAGCCTTCTTGACGGCCAACGGCCTGGCGACCGACGGCCTGGCCGCGGACCTGGCGGACGTCTTGCTGGTGCGAGGCCGAACCGGACGCCTGGTCGGTTGCGCCGGGCTGGAGCGGCACGACCGGCTCGGCCTGCTGCGTTCGGTCGCCGTGGCCTCGGAATTGAGAGGCTACGGACTCGGCACCAGACTGGTCGCCGCCGTCCTGACCAGAGCGGCGGCCGACGGCGTCAACGAGGTAGTCCTGCTGACCAGAACGGCCGCTGAATTCTTCGCCAAGGCGTTCGGGTTCCGGGAAGTTGATCGCGCCCCGTTTGAGCAAATTCTCGCCGATTCACCAGGATGGGCCTTGGCGCACTGCGCATCAGCAACGTGCATGAGCATAACCATGACCCCCTTGGAATCACTATGAATACATTAAGCCGCCTCGAAATCCTTGATGGGTTCCGCCGCAAGGCTGCGGAAGGTCGTCCGATCATCGGCGGAGGGGCCGGCACCGGCCTGAGCGCGAAGTGCGCCGAGGCCGGAGGGATCGACCTTTTGATTATTTACAACTCAGGGCGTTACCGGATGGCCGGACGGGGCAGCCTGGCCGGTTTGATGCCCTATGGCGACGCCAACGCGATCGTCATGGAAATGGCCCGCGAGGTCTTGCCGGTCGTCGAGAAAACCCCTGTTCTGGCAGGCGTCTGCGGCACCGACCCGTTCCGGGTGATGCGGCGGTTCCTGGCGGAAATCCAGGACGCCGGGTTTGCCGGCGTGCAGAACTTCCCGACCGTCGGCCTGATCGACGGTCGGTTCCGCCAGGGGCTCGAAGAGACCGGCATGGGCTATGATCTTGAAGTTAAGATGATCGCACAGGCTAGGGAAATGGATCTCTTGACATGCCC
>JBDTIR010000489.1:0-4205 GCA_039936275.1 Isosphaeraceae bacterium
GGTCTCGGGTTTCGTCCGGGTCGAATCAATGTGAGTCGGCCGATGGATCAAGGGTCCGGCCCAACTGCATCCACTCCCCAGATCGCCGCGAGCGATCCGAAACGGGTCTGATCGCTGATCTCAAGGGGACGTTAAGGCAGATTGGAGCCCCGATCCGCTCAGGATCGCCCGGAGCTGTTTCCACTGATCCTCCGTGATCTGTCCCGATTCTCTCAGGTCATCGGCGCCCTTCTGACAGAGGTCGAGCGCGTCCCGTTTTTCCGGACACGCCGGATGGCGGGCGATCAACGCCGCCGCCTCGGCGAGACTCTCATAGTCGGGTGAACACACCATTGAGACTCGTCCTTCAGAGAGAATGCCTGTTTGACTTAGTGCATTATTGTGGATAAGTCGTGTGGTTGCAAGAGAGTGCTTGTCGGGTTTTGGTTTGTTGTTCAAAACAAGGATCATGACGAGGCGTCCGGGCAACAAACCCGGCATCGTCACGGTCGTCGTGTAGACGAGAATAGGTCAAATTTGAGAAATCGAAACGTCGCCGGATCGCAATTGCAACGCCGGGGCCTTTGGCTTACTTCGTCGTGCGGAGGAGCCGAAGCGCGTTGGCCACGACGACCAGGCTGACGCCCAGATCGGCGGCGATAGCCATCCAGAGGTTCGCCAGTCCGCAGACGGCCAGGGCCAGCACGACGAGCTTCGAGCCGACGGCGAGAATAATGTTCTGCTGGATTCTGGCCAGCGTGCGCCTGCTGTGGCGGACGAGCCAGGGAAGGTTGGTCAGGTCGTCGGCCATCAAGACGATGTCGGCCGTCTCCAGGGCGGCGGCGCTGGCGATCCCTCCCAGGGCGACGCTGACTCGGGCCGCAGCCAACGCGGGGGCGTCGTTGACCCCGTCGCCGACCATGCCGGCGGGCCCCTGGCGGGCGTCGAGCTCGGTGATGATGTCGGCCTTGTCGGCCGGCAAGAGCCCCGAGCGCTGCTCGGTAATCCCCAGCTCACGAGCCAAGGCCGATGCGGTCGGCGCGTTGTCGCCAGTCAACATCACCACATGAATGCCCAGCTCGGCCAGCTCGGCCAGCACAGCGGCAGCCTCTGGCCTGGGGCGGTCGGCCAGACGGATCCAGCCCAGCGGACCGGACTGGCCGGTCAAAGCCACCGAGGTGCCAACCCCGCGCTCGGCCAGGCCCAGCGAGGCATGGAACTCAGGCGGGCAGGCCCCGGATTCATCCAGATAGCGATGACTGCCGATCAGGTAACGCGACGCCTCGACCCGGCCCGACGCCCCCAGGCCAGGAACGGCCTTGTACTCGTCGGCCAGGGGAACCTCCAGCCGTAAGCCTCGGGCGTGCTGGGCGATCGCCCGGCCCAGGACGTGCCCCCCCTGGTCGCCCAGGGCCGCGGCGATTCGCAAAACATCGTCGCCCGCCTGGCCCTTGGTCGGCACCACCTCCACCACGTCGGGCTTGCCCAGGGTCAGGGTTCCCGTCTTGTCGAACGCCAGGGTCCGCAAGCGGCCGAATCCTTCGAGGAACTGGCCCCCTTTGATCAGAACGCCCCGCCTGGCCGCCGCCGCCAGGGCGCTGACCACCGCGACCGGCGTGCCGATCACCAGGGCGCACGGGCAGGCGATCACCAGGACGACCAAGCCTCGTTCGAACCAGGTCCGCCAAGGGGCGCCTTGCGTCGAGCCGGTCCAGAGCATCCCCAGGAGCGGAGGGGCAACCATGACGACCGCCGCCAGAACGACAACCATCGGTGTGTACCACCTGGCGAAGCGGTCGATGCTCTGTTCGGTCTCGGTCCGCCCGGCTTGCGCGGATCGAACTCGCTCGGCGATCCGAGAGACGACGGTGTCTCCCACCGGGCAGGTCGATTCGACTTCGAGCATCCCTTCCCCGTTGGCCGTGCCGGCGAAGACCGGGTCGCCCGCTTCGCGAACGATCGGCACCGACTCGCCGGTGATCGCCTGCTGATCGACGCTCGACCGGCCAAGAACGACCCGGCCGTCAACCGGAACGCGCTCATGGGCGCGAACGCGCACACGGTCGCCAGGCACGATCTGGCTGGCGGGTACGACGCGAACCTCCCCGTCTGGCCCGATCAATTCGGCCGTCTCCGGGGCGATCTCCAGCAGGCTGCGCACGGCCCGGCGCGCCCGTTCGAGGCTCAGGGCCTCGAGCGCCTCGGACAGGCTGAACAGGAAGGCGACCGTGGCCGCCTCGTCCCACTGACCAAGGGCCACCGCCCCGGCGACGGCCAGGGTCATCAGGGCGTGGATATCCAGGCGGAACCGCCGCAGGCCGCGAAGGGCCTTCGGCACCAACTCGACGCCTCCGGCCATGATCGCCACCACGAACGCTGCGCGGAACGTCCAGCTTGGCCCGCCTCGCCAGCTCAGGACCATGCCCACAATCAAGGCCAGGCCCGAGGCGGCCGTCGCCGACCAGCGAATCAGGACGTCGCGTCGTCGATTCGGTTCGGCCCGGGGAATGGTCCCGCCGAGAACCTCGGCCCGCATCCCGGCCCCGTCGGCGACCCGACGGACCAGGGCGGCTGGGTCGGTCGTCTGTGGGTCATAATCCACGGTCAAGAGGCCGTTGATCAGATCGAACCCAAGGTTGGAGACCCCCGGAACCTTGTCCAAGGCGGCCCTGAGCGGGCCGACCTCGTTCGGGCAGTCCAGTCCCTGGACCTTGAGCGTGCAGCGCGCTGATGCCATCTTGATGTCGCTCCTCGGTCCTCGACTCCGGTTCGGGATCATCTCCAAGCCGAATTATAGTAACCGTTCACGCCCTATCGGGGAGGGGCGATGGTTTTGGAGCCTGAGTTTGATGAGCGGTGATGGCTTGCGTGAGAAATTCCCAGAGGTCCTGAGGAAGTGGCGGCACGCTGTTCATCCAATCGTGATAACCGTTCGACATCCCAAATGCCAGAGGCTACCCCCGTGAACGGTTACGAATGAACTCGGCCAGGGGGATCGCCGTTCTTGCCTTCCAGGACGCCTGCAACATCAACGCGGCTCGATCACGAGTGGGCCTCGGCCACCCGCTTCCGGCCCATCAGGTCCTTCACGGCGCAACCCGAGCAGCCGCCCCCGCCTGCCTTGTCGGCCGAACCGCAACCGCCTCCGGAACCACAAGAGCCGCACCCTTCGAGCTCGGCCTCAATCCAGGGGGCGTCTTCGGCGTCGAGACCGACGGGCTCAAGCACAAGGTCCAGGCCGATTGATTCGCGGACGGCTTGAACCAGCCCCGCCGAATCGAGCCGGTGCGGACCCAGATATTGCAGCACCGTCCGACGGTCGTCGAGCAAGGGCTCGACGTCGATCAACTCCAGGGGCCAGACCCCTTTTCGAAAAAACTGCTCGCAGGCTGCGAACCGCGACGGTTGATCGAGTGCGGCCAGTCGCGCCTGATCCAGGTCGTCAAGGCCGGCGGCTCGAAGGATCAAGGCCGTGCCTGGAATAGGGTCGGTCGCGGCCAAGACCTCGCCCAGCTCAGTCCCTCGGTGGGTCCGGACAACGACCGCGTCCCCTTGGTCATACTCGTCGTCGGCGAGGAACCGGCCCACATGCCTCATCAAGCCATAGCGAACCAGATAACCGCGAGCCATTGCCACCCCCGTTTGATCATTTGTCTCTGCCCTTTTTTGATCTCGCGACCGAGACAAACCACAGTGTAGGGACCGTCGCAACGCAGAGCAAGCCGAGGAGGAAATCCTTCAGGGGCATTGCAAAGTCCAAAATCCAGGACGCAGGGAGGCCGTCCCGGCCGCAATCCGGGAACTCAATGCGGCCGGGATGGCCAATGTCACTTAGTTTTTTGGCTCCATCCCCTGGTCACGATTGCCGAACCCGTGACGGCCACGCCGTTGCCACGCGCGGAGGCCACGCCCCTGGCGTTCGCCGGGGCGAGGGCGTTCACTCCCAGCCCGCCGCCACCGCCACCCGAACCGCCCCCCACACCCCCATGCGAAGTCCCTCCTGAGTGCTGCGAGTACGAGTGCAGCGCGGCCCCGGTCCGCTATTTCAATGGCGAGGTCCAGCTCGCCGTCACGGACCGAGGTTCCCGGCTACGGCAAGCCCTGGCAACACAGTCGCGTCTACAGCAACCAGCCCTCCTCCAGCGGTGGCCTCGGCAACGGCTACAACTGGCTCGTCGAGCAGTGGCACTCTACGCCGTTAACCATGACCTTTACTTGTTATTGAA
>JBDTIR010000490.1:0-3600 GCA_039936275.1 Isosphaeraceae bacterium
TCTGTTTGCTGGTCAGTAGGGCGACGACGTCCCCCTTCTTGACTGCCTCCCCTTCCTCGAATGGCACCTCGGAGACAATCCCCTGCACCGGGGCATAGGTGATCTGCCGGTTCTCGGGCAAGAGCGACCCCTTACCCTCGACGGTCAGACGCCAGGGGACGAAGGCCAAGATACAGATCAAGGCCACGATTCCCAGGAGCACGGCGACGATCTTGGCCAGGGTCCGCCCTCGGAAGAACCGCCAGGGGGAACCCAGCGCCTTGAGGACCGGCAGCAGGAAGATCTTGTCGTGGTCTTGCGCGTTCCAGAGCGCGGTGGAGGCGTGCTTGGTGATGACCTCGGTTCTGGCCTGCATGTCGGTCGGGGCCATCTCGTCGCCGATCTGCTCGGCCACGAGGCAGCCGAAGGCCACCTTTTCCTTGTCCTTGTCCTGGTCGCTTTCCGGCTTGTGCAAGAGCGTGACGACCAGAGCTTTCGACCCTGACTCATCGACGTACATTTCTAAAGCGTCGCGAATGTCTGGCGGGAACCCTTCGGTGTTGCCGGTGTAAACCAGGTCTTCACCAGACTGGCTGACGACCTTGCACAGGCGGGTCAACTCGCGGATCAGGTTGGCTCGCTGTTCGACGATCTCTTGACCGCTGACGGCCTCGATCATCATCCGGCCGCCGATCTTCAGCGCCACGCTCAATCGGTCGCAGCCGACCAACCGCTTGCCGTCGTTGGCGACGGCATAGGCCGATTCCCGCAGGTCCAGCGACGAATGGATCGCGTAGGCGAACCCTTCGAGCTGGTTCCAGAGTCGCTGCTGCGACATCATCTGCCGGACCTGGCGGTTCTTCAAATACTGCGCGGCCAGGTCGCAGAGATCGCTGACGAACCGTACCGTGCTCTTCTGGCTGGCGGCGCGTCGGGTCGGATCCATGAGGATCTCGACCAGGCCGACCACCTGCTTATCCACCACCAAGGGGGCCAGGATCAGCGAAAAGGCCGTGGGATTACCCGCTCCCGGCACCCCTTCGACGGTCGAGCCCGGAGGGAAGATCATCGGCGAGGTCGCTTGCATCATGCAGCCAAGCAAGGCGTCATGCGGCTGCGATTGTTGGCGGTGTTGGAGTAAGCCGGTCTGGTTAAACTCCAGTTGATAATGGAGTCTCAGACCAGAGCGTGGGTCGACCAGCCAGAGCGCGCCGCCGGTAGCCGCCACAGCGGCGACGACCCGGTTCAGGAATTCGGCGTGAAACTCGGTCGGTTGGATATCGGACTCGGCGAGCTCGGCGATCTCAGCCACGAGCTTGCGGATCTGGGTCTTTGTCTGCTCAAGCAGACCGGCATCGATGGTTTCTTCCGCCATTGGGAGTTCCCGAATGTGGAGGGCTCGGAGGTCCAGAAGCCGGATCGGTGCGCCACAATCACGACCGCAACGACGGCGATCCGCGCGCGGCGCGGTTCCGACCTTAACGGGACGCTCGCCTTGCCAACCTTCCTTTTGAATTTTTTGCCGACGATCGTCCAGACGGCCGCGACTCTGCCTAAACCATTTCTCTGAAATCAGTTCGTTCGAGCGAACGACGTGGTTTAACCGCCGAGGGCGACCAACCCCCACCGCTCACCGTCCCAGAGGATTTCATTGACGGCGACGTTGCTGATGCCGATCCGCTGGAAATCTGCGGGCGAGAATCCGTCAAGCAAGGTGGTCAAGACGACCCGGATCACCAGGCCGTGGGCCACGACGACCACGGTCCTGCCGCGCCAACGCTCCGCCAGGGCCAGGAAGATCGGCGCGACGCGGTCGCGGACCTCGGCGAACGACTCGGCCCCGTCGTGGCTGGCGTCGAGATCACCGGCCATCCATCGTGTGCGCTCAGCCTCGTAGATCGGCATACTTTCGGCCTTGGGCCGCCCGCTCAAAAACCCCATCCGCCGTTCGTGGAGGGCCTCTTGAATTTCCGGGACCAGGCCGCACGCTCCGGCGATGGCTGCGGCCGTCTCGCGGGCCCGCCGCATCCCAGAGCAAACCAAGGCGTCGGGACGCCTGGACGCCAGATCCAGGGCGACGGCCGCAGCCTGGACCTGGCCTCGCTCGCCCAGGCCGACGTCTGACTCGGCGCCATGAAATTGATCGGGGGCCGAGGTTTCGGCGTGCCGTAAAAGCAAGATACGGGTTTCCAAAATGATGGTCCTCTTCGAACAATCGCGGATTGAAATACGGTGCCGGGTTGCCCCAGCCCAAGCCGATCGCTCATGATGGCGGTATCCGGCCTGTCGATTCCGACCGAGGCGTACCGAACGCTTCGAACAGGCGGCCCCCATTTTTGCACTCTTAACGAGGTTGCCTGATGGAACCGTCGCAGCACAAGTATCGGACTATTCTCCTATTCGGCATGCCGGGAAGCGGCAAAGGGACCCAAGGCGCAGTACTCGGCCAGTTACCCGATCTGGTCCATATCTCCTGCGGCGACGTCTTCCGCAAGCTACCCAAGTACGGCGAGCTTGGACGTGAGATCGTCCATTTCACCTCGCAAGGGGCCTTGGTTCCTGACGACTTGACGGTGCGAATCTGGGAGCGACACATCCACATTCTCGAGCTTCAGGAACTCCTGCTCCCCGAGCAGCATACCCTGGTCCTCGACGGCCTGCCACGTAACCTCACCCAGGCCAAGCGGCTGGACGCCATGCTCAAGGTCGTTCAGATCTTCCACTTACGGATCGACGACCTCGGCAAGACTCGCGAACGGCTCAAGTCGCGTGCGTTGCGTGAGAACCGACTCGACGACATCAATGAGGAAGTCATCAAGCGCAGGCTCAAGAACTACTATGACGAGACCTACGAGACGCTCAGCTTTTACGATCCCGCCTTGATCTTCGACGTCGACGCCACCCTGCCCCCATTGTACGTCTTGCGCGACATCATCAACCAGCTCACCGAGATTCAGCGCTTTCGGACCTCGCTGCGCCCCTCGGCCGTGGCCGAGCAGTCAAGCTGACCTCGACTCGTTCCAAACCAAGGGGCGCTTGTGAAAGCCAGCGGCGCGGACCACCATCCAATCGTCATGGAGTGGTCGGCGCCAGGCCGGCGGCGGCGCCCATGGTGCCCCCTGGAATCCCTGGACCGGGCATCCCTGGAGGCGGCGGCATGCCTGGCATCCCCGGTGCTCCTCCAGGGGCGGCACCTTCAGGGCCGGCGGCGGGGGCGGCGTTCAACGGCTCGGGAACCACCTCCTCGCCAATCGGGCGGGCGTTCTGGTGGTTAATCAGCCAGCGGCCTTTGGGGTCGAAGACCCGGGAATCCCTGTATTCACGGAGGTAGTCTGGATACTCATCGGACCCCTCGGGATTATAACCATAGTTGGCGAACGCCTGTCCGGTGGTGAACTGGAAGAAGCCGAGCCACTTGCGGTCCAGACCCATGCCGAACGGCGGTTGGCGGTCGTAATCCATCGCGCCGTAAAACATCTTCTTGTGGATTGGCGCCAGGTGGAACCCGAGCAAGAGGATAGCCATCGTCACGCAAGACCCGGCCAGGGCGAAGAAGACCCGGCCCAGGTGATAAACCGGGGTCGGGAACCGTACCATGATCGGACCGAGCGATTCGGTCGT
>JBDTIR010000491.1:0-8341 GCA_039936275.1 Isosphaeraceae bacterium
TCTCGCGGCCCGACTTCGGCAGGATCTTCCCTTCAGGGAAAATCGGCACGACGCGCCCTTCTTTCAGGGCCCGCAAGGCAGCGCGAGTCGCCGCCAGGTCGCGACCGTCTCGCCGCACGGGAATACACTTGAGAACCCGACAGAACGGGCGACAGGCCCGAAGATCGAAAAATTCTTGCGCGATCATGAACCCAAGAACCCGCTGGCTGCCCGCCTGGAGCAACATATGGTCGATCCCGCAGGTGTGATTCGAGATCAGGATCGCAGGCCCCTGGATCGGCAAGGGGGCCTTTCCGGTTTCCAGACGATGCCAGAAGGCGCAGTACGCGGCGTTGATCCACCAGAGCGTCCGCAACGATCCCCGGATCTCGGGCCTGGGGCCGAGCCTGGGCATGAGCAGCCAAGGGGAGACCAACAACACGGCAGCGATGAGTAGCAGAGTCATTGACGACATCAAATCAAAAGGGCCCAGACTGTTGGGGAGCGGACGCTAAACAACCGCCAAAGGGACCAGTCCCGGGGCGGACGTCCGTTCAACGACGCCCATTGGACCATCGGCCGGGGCGGGAATCCAGTCGGGACTCCCGCCCCTTTTTTTGGCCTTTGGTCTGGTCCTCAATACTGGTCGGCCCCGACCACCTCGCCCCCCGCTCTGGTCGCCAGGGCCCGGTAGACGAGCGGGTTGATTCCGTCCTTGAGAAACTTGACCGAGCCGTCGCCGTACAGGAAGTTCACGCCGCCGGAGTGCCGGCTCCAGTAGTCTTCAACGTGGGCCTCGCGATGATTGGGTGTGCGCGGGCCGTCCTCCAGACCGACCGGACCAAGAACCATGGTGAACGATTCCTCAGGGGCGGTATGGAAGGAGTCGGTCCCGCCTTCGACCGTCGAGGTCTTGTAGAGCCAGCCGCCAATCGCGCGGCCGGTCCAGGTGACGAAGCTGAGGTTGTGGCTCCGCTCGCCAATGGCGAAGGTCTGGCTCGCGCCGTCGGTGATGTCGGCAAAACTGATCCGGCTGTTGCGGAAGAACAGGCCGTTGCCACCGCCCGGGGCGTTGCCGACTTCACCGAGACCATACATGCCGACATAATTTCCAGTCCCCACGGTATAGACCGTCTGGGTATTATCTTCGTTGCGTACGGGGACGGTCGGTCTGGTCGTGTCCGACGGGCAGAGATAGCTGTTGACCCGTGTCAACTGGGCCGTGGCGTTGTCGGCGAAGGTCATCGTGAGGCTGAAATTGATCGCGTTGAACAGGGCGGGCTGTTCCAGATGCGCCAGGATCATGCTGCCCCAGGCCCACCCCTGCCCGAGGTCGTCCTCGGCGGTGGAAGGGTCGGAACCATCGCGCTTCCAGTTGCTGCAATATCCAGGCGGAAAGGCGCCAACGGCGTCGTGATAATTGTGGAGCGCGATACCGATCTGTTTCAAGTTGTTGAGACACTGGGCGCGCCTGGCCGCCTCGCGCGCCGCCTGCACGGCAGGCAGCAGCAAGCTGATCAAGACGCCGATGATCGCGATCACGACCAGCAATTCAATCAGCGTGAAGCCGCGCGGCCTCTGCCTCAGTTGGGCAAGGTACATGGGGGAAGAACCTCCTGAAGACGACCGGTTCACCCGCGAAAAAGCGAGGGTCGTCATGATGATCGAGCCGAATATTCGAACGCCGGTAAAAATCGAAAAGGCGCACGATCAGCCGTGACGGACCATTTGCCGCGGACGGACAAGACCGCGCCTTCAACGATTCAAGCGACCAGCGAACGAGGAGGGGCTCGACAGGAGGGGCGGACGGATCGATCGCGAGGGGCCGCGACCGAGGGTGGTACGGGCGTCTTCTCGCCAACAGTCTCAAGCCAGAGCACGCAGGTAGACAGAGGGCCGCCCTGGTGGCTGGTTCGGAAGTGGCACGCCAGACAATCGTGCGGGTGGTGCTCCAGGTCTGGCGCGGAGTGGCCAGAGAAATGGAGCCGGCTATCCTGGCAAGAGGCCAGACAACTGGTCTCTTCCTCGGGGCTGGGTCCGTGACGGTGCGTACCCTGGGCCAGCACTGTGGTCAGTGCATACGCCAGGATCAGCAAATACCGTCGGAACGAAGCCCGCTCGTTCACAGGGAATGCCCCCTAAGGAGCGAACAACAAGCCATTCGAAAACCGTTTACACGGATTAGCCTAGTTGACCGGCTTCACGTCTGTCAACCCGTCAACCGGAAGTTTACATCTCGACAACGATCCGTCGGGTCGGTCCTTCGATCAAGGGATCAGGCGGCCGAGCGTCGGCGGAGGATCACGGCCGCCGAGGCGGCCAGGCCCCACATGGCCAGGGTCGTCGGCTCGGGCACCGGGGTCGGCGACAGTACCTCTTGCCCATCCGCGGCGTAGACCCCCTGACCGACGGCCCGGAAATCGCGGGTCAAGAGTTCCTTCACCGAATCCGGCCCGAAGACCGCGTTCGGGTCGGCCATGACCGCCCAGGGGGTCACCGCGGAGTCAAGGTACTGGCCTGTTGTGTCATGGTGTTCACCGCCGAACGTGTGCATCAACTCGTGCGAGATATTGTGGGCCACCACCTGTTCCAGTTCTTCCACTGAGCTGGCATAGTTCAGTTTGTCAATGAAGCTGAAGCCGTCGCCACCGACCACGGCCATCCCAACGGCTTCTGGAACTGAAGGCGAAGTTGCGCCAGCGACGACGCTCAGGGTGTGAGCGGCTGACACGTCCGCCTGGTTGGTCAGAGTGACCGGGACACCACTTTTGTCGAACGTCTTCTGCACATCTCGAAACACCGCGTCGGTGAACGCTTGCTGCTCGGTGGAAGTGGGCGTGTGCTGGAACACCTGAGTAACGGCCGGACTTTCATACCAGGGTTTGGGGTCGGCCGTCGTCAACTGGGCCTGGCTTGGAAACGGCCCAGAGTCCATCTTGATGTACGCATCGGCCGCGAAGGCGGGGGCCGTGGGCGGACTGACCACCGTCACGGGCATGGCCTGCGAGGGTGCGAGGTTGTACGAAGTCATCAGCGGTTGCGCGGTCGCCGGGGCCGACGCCGTGACCGCCGTGGGCTCACTCGTCCGGAACATGGACGACGTGATCGGGGCTGGCGAAACTGGCGGGGAAACGGGGGTCTGGACAACCGGCGTGGGGATGGGGGCTTGCGAGACTGAGGGAACAGGTGCTAATGGAGCCGGCGCAAGTGTCGGAACTTGGATAAGAGGGGTTGGCGTATAGGCTTGCGCGGTGGGAGCGGTCCAGAACCGCCAGAGTCCGACGCCGAAAGGGTTGGACGCTGCTTCCGCCGCTGGGGGAGTGAAGATGGGGGCGGTCGAGGCGGAGATCGGAGGCAAGGCTGCAGAGGCTGGCGTGCTCGCCGGTACTGGGGTGAGCTTCGAGCGGTTGATTGGCGAGGCGTGGGCAGCTCGCCATGCGATCCAGTTCGCGTACCTTGCCTCGAAGCGTGAGTTGGAACGGTCTGGTAGATTGGATCGAGACAGCCAAGCCGGCCGTATCGGGGCTCCCTGGCTCAGAGGGGCCAACGCTCCTACGACCAGGATTCCCAGGGCCAGGGTCTTGGCAGTCGTCATTCCGAACCTCCTGTCCGTTGCCAAACGGGCCAACCATCCTGGTGGACCCCTTGCCATCGCATGACTGCAATCGCCCCATGCCAACTCGTTTAGGAAACCAAAGAAATGCCGAGGCGATCATCGCCAAAGGCCAACTCAGGTTGGTCTAAAAACCGAACGAGTTTCGCGGGGATGATTGATCACCTCAATGAAATAGCAAGCTCCGCGCCAAACTCTGTTTCGATCGCCAAAAACTTGCCGTCACGAGCAAGGCAAGCCAATCCATTCAGGACGTATCTTCTTTTTAGGTCGCGACTTCAGATGCGGAATCATGATCGGTGGTCCGATCAGAAATGGTACGGGAGATCTCGTGACAACACCGACAATCGATGTAATCCGTACAATCGCCAAGGCAAAAATGACAGGACGGGTCAAGACCGGAATTTCCAATTTTGGCTCAAGTTTTTCTGAACGCCGCTCATCGAAAATGACAAATTCCCAAAATTTTGAACAGAGCTATTAGCGTTCTGGACCGAAACCCCCGTAGACAGGGTGTAACCATGTGGTTCACGGTGAGCGAGTGGCCGGCTTCGGATTGTCCTTGGAGGGCGTCCGAGCTCCGGAAGACGTAACCTCCGGAATGGCCAACCAAGTCAACGGCTACCAAGCCGCGTGAGCCCATCAACACAACAGAGGAGATTCGCCATGAAGTTCCCCAACAAGTTCTGGTCGCTGTTCTCAAGCCTGGCCGTCTCCGCCGCCCTGATCGGCTGTGGCGACACCGCCGGCACGGCCCCCGAGGGTGATAACGCCGCGGTCACCGCTCCTGGCGCTGAAGACGGCGCCGCCGCCCTGCCGGGTGCTGAGACCAGTGCGATGCCCGCGGAAACCCCCGGCGAGGCCACGGCTCCGGAAGCTGCCACTCCGGCGGCTGATCTCACTCCGGCCCCCGAAGCTGCGGCCCCCGAGCTGTCGCCTTCGGCCACCCCGGAAATCGAAGCGCCCAAGGTCGAAGCGCCTGCCCCCGCCGTTGAAGAGCCCACGGCTGGCGACAAGTAAGCAACCCACATCCGGTTCCTTTTGATCTGAATCACATGCGTCCTTGATCGAGAACGCAATCCGGCCGGCTCCCTTTTTTTTGAAAAGGGACGTCGGCCGTGGTTCGTTGCGCCTCGCCGCACGGGTTGATCCGGTCAACTCAAGATCCCCGACGGTTCTGGTTCAAGGACGCCGATGGACCCTGGACGACGGGGTTGATCAACGTGCCGATGCCGTCAATGGTGATCTGGACCTCGTCGCCAGAGCGGAGGCTGAACTCGTCAGGTGGCACAATCCCGGTACCGGTCAGTAAGATGACGCCGTCGGGGAACGAGTTGTCTCGGCCGAGCCAGGCAATTAACTCGTCGAACCGCCTGGCCAGTTGGCTCGTGCTCGTTTCCCCCTCGAAGACCGGAGCACCGGCGCGGTGGATGACCATGCGGATGCCGAGCGCGTCGGTCGGCGGCATGGCTGCGGCCAGGGTGACGACCGGCCCCAGGGCGCAGCAGCCGTCATAGACCTTGGCCTGGGGCAAATAGAGCGGGTTGCGTCCCTCAATGTCGCGGGCGCTGACGTCATTGCCGATCGTGAATCCGACCAACCGCAAGTCGGGCGACAGGAACAGGGCCAGTTCCGGCTCCGGAACGCACCACGAGGTATCCTCGCGAACCCGGATCGCCTGCCCCTGGCCGACGACCCGATGGGGATTGGCCTTGAAGAACAGCTCGGGGCGGTCAGCCGTGTAGACCTGATCGTAAAACGACCCTCCTTGCTCTGACTCTTCTTGCCGGGCCACCTTGCTTCGTAAATAGGTCACGCCAGCCCCCCAGACCTCCTGAGCATCGATCGGCGGCAAGAGCCGAACCGAGGCCAACGGAATTGCCGGGCCGGTCGGCTCGGGCGCGAAAGTGCTCTCCTTGGCGTGTAAGATCCGGCTCAGGGCCCGGTCGGTGGGTCTTCCAGGCTCCAAAGGGACGATCTGATCTCCTTGAATCACCCCGATTTTGACCACTTGGCCGTCGTTGGCCTCGAACTTGGCAAGTTGCATGGTCAGATTATCCAGTTCGTGATAAAACGCAGCCGGACGTTATTCGACACTCCTTTTGCATACCCCAGGCAAGGAGCTTGGGTCAACGTCCCAACCCAACAACCCGCCCAATCAGCCGATTCCGAATAATCCTCAAGCGGACGGATCAGACAGTCGATAACAGGGGAGTCGGCTCATCATCCTCAAAAAGCGCCGGAAGAAACTCGAAGGACGAGGCGCGGGGATGACAAAGGATTGCAAAGAATGACCGTCGCCGCCGTGTCTGTCCCCCCCGTACGGCGCTCGTTTTTGCGCAATTCGCCTTGGTGGGGAGACCGACACCTAAACCCAGGAGGTGCTCTGATGGCCGATCCCCAACTCGTCTCGGAAGTGACCAAGATGGTCCGGACCGTCGCCAAACTCGCCCCCGGAGTTCCCGTTGCCAGCGATTCGCTCCTGGTCGAGGACCTGGGAATCGACTCACTCGACCTGGTCCGGATCAGCATGCTCATGGAAGATCATTTTGAACTGGTCATTGATGTGGATGAAGTCCCGAACTTCCAGACCATCGACGACCTGGCGGACTACGTCGCCAAGCTGCGCAGCCCCGCGGCGGCCTGATCGAGCGGACCGTTGGGACCTTTTTTGGAATTCCAGAACAAGGGGCCCTTCCACCCTGTCCGGGCGACGGGGCCTCTGGATCAAGGTCAGCTTTTGGTTTGCCCTGGACCCCCGCGCCCTTGATTCGGATCGGGGTTCCCGTTGTCGTTTTTGATTCCGCCCTTACTCGCACCGCCTGCCAGCCGGCGGGGAGCCTGCTTACCATGCGACGGCGTGGCCTGAACATCCGCAAGGCACTTCTCGGATCGATCCTACCCATGCTGCGCGTTTTGCCGCCGAAGGTCGCCTCGCGGGTCGTGGCCGGAATTGGTCAGGCCGAATATACCTTGAGGCCGGGCGTCCGGCAGCGAATGGATGCGGCAGTGGCGCGAGGCAGCGGCTACTTCGGCGGGCACTGGGACATTCAGGCCGTCGGCCGGGGCCTGGCGGGCAACCAGATTCGTTGGCGAGTCCGTGACCGCTTGCTCGACGGCTTGACCGATGCGACGGTCGCCCCGTTGTTCGAGGTCGAAGGCCGAGCCGGCCTGAACGACGCCCTGGCGCGCGGGCGGGGCGTGGTCCTGCTCTGCACCCACTTCGGGGCCCATATGATGCCGGCCCACTGGTTGGTCCGAGAGGACTACCCGTTGCGTCTGTTCATGGAACGGCCCCGGAGCATCTCGCGGTTCCTGTCTCGCCAGTTCGAGACCGACGGGCCGCTCGGTCAGCGCAAGCTGTTCATCTCACGCAGGGCCAGCCCGGCCGAGAGCGCCGGGTCGATCTTGCGGGCCGCCCGGATTCTTCGATCGGGCTCCCTGGTGATGATTGCTGGAGACGTCCGCTGGAGCGGACCGAATACAGCATTAGCGTCGTTTCTTGGCCGCCGATACACCTTTTCAACGACCTGGGTCACGTTGGCCGCCGTTTCCGGCGCACCGGTCGTCCCGGTCTTCTGCCGGATGCGAGCCGACGGCACCTTCGGGCTCGAATTCCTCGAACCCTACGAGATCCCGCCCGAGGCGCAATGCCCTGAAGCGGCGGCCCCCTGGGTTCAAGGGGCCTTGCGAGACGTCGAAGAGCGGGTGTGCCGCCATCCAGACAACAGCAATGATTACTTCTTCTGGCCAGAGCCGACCGACGCCGTTGCCTGATTGTGTGCTTTTGGCCGACCAGGGGGAGGGTGTTTTCCATGCGACTGGGCTGGGTGAGTTCCCGCAAAGGACCGCTGGCCATGCTCTTGCCGGGCCTCCGCCTGTTGCCGCCAGGCATGGCCGCTCGGCTGGCCGCGGGCTTAGGACGGGCTGAGTATCGGGTCAATCCGTCGCTCCGCCGCCGCTACGTCGACGCCCTGGCTCGCGCCGGTAGACAGCTCGGCTGCGACTGGGACGTGCCGACCTTGGGCCGTCATCTCGCCGGCAACCAGGTCCGCTGGCGACTGCGCGACCGCCTCTTCGACGGCCAATCCGACGCCCGAGTCGCCCCGCTCTTGCGCGTCGACGGCCGCGACCACCTCGACGCCGCTCTGAGTGAAGGCCGGGGGGCCATTCTCCTGGTCAACCATTTCGGCGCCTTCCTGATGCCCGCGCACTGGCTGATGCGTCAAGGCTACCCGCTGCGATGGCTGGCCGAACGACCGAGGCACGTCTCTCGCCTGCTTTCCAAGGAGTTCCAGACCGAGGGACCAACTGGTCAGCGCCGCCTGTTCCTCTCACGCAAGGCCAGCCCCGGCGAGAGCGCCTCTGCGATCATGCGGGCGGGCCGGGTTCTGGCCTCCGGGGCCCTGGTGATGATCGCTGGAGACGTCCGATGGAGCGGCCCGAATACCGCCTCGGCGCGGTTCCTGGGTCGACATTACACGTTCACCACCACCTGGGCGGCCCTGGCCGCCGTCACCGGCGCGCCGGTCTTGCCCGCGTTCGGTCTGATGGACCCTGACGGTTCTCACCACATTGAATTCCTTCCCCCGTTCCACGTCCCACCCGACGCCCTGCAAACCGGCACGCTCTCTCACTGGGTTCAGAACTATCTCGACGCCCTTGAGCAACAGGTCCGCAGCCATCCGGACAACAGCAGTGATTACTTCTTCTGGGCCGAGTCTCACGAATATCAGACCGAAGCCGGAC
>JBDTIR010000492.1:0-5832 GCA_039936275.1 Isosphaeraceae bacterium
ACATCATTTTCTTACCCGAACGGGCTGATTGGGCAAGACTATATCACCCATTTCGAGGGGATCAGCACCGCCGAAGCGGGTGTTTACTCCCTCAGTGCCGACTCAGTTCAGCGCGGTTCAGCCAATCCCGTCCAGGGTTCCTGGGTCACCGTCAGGCGTAATCCGGACGGGTCGTTTTGGGCCGGGGTCTGGCAAGACCTCAACGCTGTTGGCGTTGGCGCGGGTATGTCGGTGGTCAGCAGTAATTCGGTCGCCGGCAATCAGGTGGTCGGAATTATGACCGGACCTGCGGGCGTTTCTTCGTTCCAGGCGACGATCAATACAGGGTTTCAACTCTCGAACGTCATCAGCGGCAACCATGGTAACGGGATCGGGATCTACGGCTCGAATGACAACCAGATCGCCATGAACTTCATCGGAACGGATGCCAGCGGCGGCCTCCAGCGCGGTAACGCGAAGAACGGAATTTTCGTCACGCAAGGTGCCGCGCGCAATCTGATCGGGGGTCAAGCAACAGGAGGGAACAATCCGACACAAGGCGTGTTCGTTCGTCCTCCGCAAGGCAATCTGATCTCGGGGAACCATGCCAACGGCGTACTCATTAACAAGCACGCCACGCAAACATTGCTGAGCGGGAACTTCATCGGCACCTCCGCGTCGGGCAATTCAGTCCTGGGTAATCGGCTTGACGGCGTGGCCATTGAGAACGCCAACGGCAATTCCTTGATCGGCTGCACCGTCAAGCAGGACCCATTCGTCTTTTACAATGTTCTGAGCGGTAATGGTCGTAACGGGTTGAGAATCACCAACTCCGATGACACAACGATCCAGGCCAATTTTCTGGGTGTGGGGGCCGATAACGCCACGGTGGTTGCCAACGGTGAGGACGGCGTGCTGGTTTCCGGTTCGTCCAGGAACACACAGATCGGCGGTGTGATTCCGCTGGGCAACGTGATTTCCGGCAACAATCGCAACGGTACGGAGGTGCGCGACACGGCCAGCGGCGTCACTTCGTTCAACACGTTCGCCGGAATCTTCGCCTTCGCGGGCGCGGCCCCGAATCGGCGCAATGGGTTTTTGTTCACTTCCAGCGGCGGAAATAACCTGGTCCGAACCTGCATCGTCTCGGGCAATCTTGGCAATGGTATCGAGATTGGTGGGAATGCCAAGGGCGTCCAGGTCACCGATACTGCGATCGGGACCAACACCGTGATCCAGACAGCGATCCCGAACCATGGCAGCGGCATCCGGATCTCTGGACGCGCCCACGACAATGCCATCGGCGGCTTCCAGCCATCGATCGAGCCCCAGGTGACGATCTCGTCGAATCTCGGCTACGGCATTGAGATCGTTGGCTCCGCTCATCACAACGTCGTGTATCACACGTACATCGGAACAGATTTCAACGCTGAAACCGCCTTGGGTAACGTGCTCGGAGGGGTCTCTCTCGGCCCGGGCACGTCGTCCAACACCATCGGAGGCACGGCCGACGCCCTGGGTAACAAGATTCTCAATAGCGTCGGAAATGGCGTGACCATCCATTCATCGCCTGGTAACGCGATCTTGGGAAATGAGATCGCCCAAGGCCAGAGTTACGGGTTGGTCGCTCTCGGCGACTGCAACGAGACCGTGGTGCGAGCAAACGTGATCGAGTCGAACGCCGAGGGAAACGTTAACCTGACAAAATCCCGCGGCGTCGTCTACATTCCCTAGACGATCCCTCACAGGATTCGAGTCGAGTGAGGCAAGGTGTTGTACTCGACGGCCTTGGCCCGTAGAATCTCCAGTGTCCGCCCCCTTTCTTTCGTTCCGGGCGTGAAGTCGGTCGGTTGTTACGCCCGTCTTTGACCAACCGCCCTCGGACGCGGCCCCTGGAGATCGCTGTCCCATGGTCGAACGCCAGTACATCTTCCCCGGCGTCATCGAGATGAACGTCCAGGCTCAACGCCGTCTAGGCGTGAACATTTACTTGATCGATGGAGGGTCGGAGTACGCGCTGATCGACGTCGGCTTTCTCGACGAGCTCGCCGAAGTGCTCGAACTGATCCGACGCATGCGATTCAGCCTCTCGGCCTGTAAGATGATCATCGCGACCCACGCCGACGCCGACCACGTGCAAGGCTTGTCAAGGGCCCGCGAGGTCCTCAAATGCAAGGTCATGGCGCACCCCAAAACCGTCGCCCCACTCGAAGAGGGCGACGAGATCCTCACCTACGCCCGGATTGACGCACAGAACATCCACATTCCGATGCCGCCCTGCAAGGTTGACCAGACGATCGACGAAGGGGACGTGCTCCAGATCGGCGACAAGGCGCTCGAAGTCTGGAGCACCCCCGGACACACCGCCGGCCAGCTTTCGCTTCGCATGGGCGACTTGCTCTTCTCCGGCGATAACATCTTCCGTGACGGATGCGTCGGCGTGATCGATGCGCACCACGGCTCAAACCTGGTGGACTACATCGCCAGCCTGAAGCGAATCAGAAATAGCGACGCAACCTGGCTGCTCCCCTCGCACGGCCCCATCTTCCGCAAGGACGACGCCCTACTCGACGCAACCATCGCTCGACTCATATCGTATACTCATATGGCTGATTTTGGCACTTGTGCTATTGATTGGCCCCTGCTTGATGAGTGGGAGGAAGAACTGGCTGCGGGGACCTTGCCGACCTGAGCTTCAACAAAAGGCGGACGGCTTAGTCTTCGTTAGCGAATACCCCGCCCAGCCTGGTCGCGATTGTCGCCTAACTTGAGTGTCCCTCTCACCTCGGAGCGAGCGACTTCGATCGTTCAAACTCAAGGTCGCTCACCCGGAGTTGCTCCCCCCTTTTGGAGATGACATGCGCTGTGCATGTGATTTCCGGGTTCCGAGGTTCACCAAGGAGTTCTCCGATGATGCGACGGTTCAGCAAGTGGGTAGTGACAGTCGGTGCGATCGCCTTGATGGCGAGCCCTGCGCTCGCGCAACGCGGCGGCGGCCGTGGTTTTGCCGGCGGCGGCTTTGGCGGCGGCGTCATGCTACTCTCGAACAAGAGCGTGCAGGAGGCCCTGAAGCTCGACGACGCCCAGACCGAGAAAGTCGCGAAAATCGCCGAAGAGACGCGCGGCAAGATGAGGGACGCCTTCCAAGATTCGCAAAACCTCTCGCAAGACGAACGCCGCGAGAAGATGCAGTCGATCACTGAAGGCGTCCAGAAGTCATTAACCGACGTCCTCAAGCCCGAGCAGGTCAAGCGATTCAAGCAGATCGAGCTTCAACAGCGTGGAGCCGACGCACTCACCGCCCCCGCGGTCCAGTCAAAGCTCAACCTGACTGACGACCAGAAGGGCAAGCTCAAGGACATCCAGGAGGATGCCAGGAAGCAGATGGAAGGACTTCGCGGCGATTCCGACGGAGACCGCCAGGCGGCCATGGAAAAGTTCCGGACCATCCGCAAGGAGTCGCAAGACAAGTCGTTCGCTGTCCTGACCGATGAGCAGAAGGCGTCCTGGAAAGAGTTGACCGGCGAGCCGGTCGAGATCCAGTTCGAGCGCCGGCGCCCCGCTCAGTAACAGATACGGACACGTTTTGCGTCATTGCTCTCAGCCAATGAGCACGCCCGGGCCTTGCAAAGGGATGATCTCATTCCTTTGCAAGGCCCAAGTCATTTGCGTCAAGGGGCGGGAGTCACCGTGAGGTTGAGGCGGGTCGAATAGGCGCCATCGCCTTCGGACGTCATTGGCCATTGGTAAGAGGCCGGATCATCTTGGTCTCGCTGACTCGTTGATGGACTGTCGAGCGTGACGACCGATGGTCCCGCCGTCCAGTGCAGGGAGTGCCCCTCGTCGCTCGATGCGACCCGATCGCCCAGCCGTTCGGCGATCAAAGGCCGATAGCCTGCCGGCACGCCGTCCACGCGAACAAGGCGGGCCCAGCCAAGCTCGGTCGGGGTAAATTGTTCCTGAACGTTCACCAATGACTTGCCTGGACCGTTCAACCGATACGAGATCGAGAGCCCGTCGCCCTCGAACGTGAGGCCAGAGAACGAGCCAAACCGCTCGCGGACTTCGCCAGGAGCGTGGACCGCTCCTTGAGCGTCTTGGAAGACGATAGGGGCGTCGCGCCTGGTGGTGGTCCAGAGCGGTGGGCCTTCGGGATGCCATTCCCAGAGCCTGCCAGACTTGGTCCTTGACAGGAACCCGCCGCGCCACCAGCCGACCCAGGCCAGTCGGTCGGTGTCAAAGAGCAGCCCTTGATCGTTCTTCAGGCCGATGGCCAGACCTCGCGGGGTATGTTTGCCTGGAGCGTCTGGCAAGATGACCATGTCCCGCACGACCAACGCTCGGTCTCCTTGGCGTTTGAGCAGTTCGCGAGTGCCCACCGAGGCGACTTCGGCCACGCGGTCGCTGCCCAGGAGGGTCCAGATCGTGGCGAGTTGTTCTTCGAGAGTGCCAGGGTTGTTAGGCGCTGGCATGAGGAACTGGGGCATCGACGTCCCTGGAATAATCCGCTGCGGGTCGGCGATCCAGCGACGGAAGTAGCGTTCCGTCATGCGTTGATGTGCGAACGAGAGGTCCGGCCCGAGCGTCTCGGGCTCGCCGCCTGGAGGGATTTTGCCCGCGAGCACATGACACGAAATACAGCCGAACCCGCGCTGGCCGATCAAGGCCGCTGCTGCGTTAATCGTCGCGGGGTCGGGAGCCTTGGTCTTGGGTGGGGGATCGGGCTCCGAGGACATCCGGTCGTGGTCGCGCAGGTATTCGACAATGGCGTCCGCCTCACCGTCTTCGAACGGATAAGTAGGCATGTGGACCGAGAGCCAGGGGCGGGCCGCGGGGCCTTGACCACGGACGGCCAGGGCCAGAGCCTCGGGACGGAGTTTGTCGCCGACTGCTGTGAGGTTCGGCGGAGTGAGCGTCCCTTTCCAGGTGCCAAGTTCGGAGTCCCGGGCAAGATAGGCCGCGAGTTGCGAGCCGATCCAGGCGCCGCCGATCCCGTCACGAGAGTGGCAACCCAGGCAATTGAGCCGGCGCACCGTATCCTCGGCGAACACCTGACTTGGGGTTGGCGATGGGTTCGCCGGCAAGGCCGCCACGAAACTCCGCAAGGCCGCGCGCTGGTCAGCGGTCAGGGTATACCTTGGGCTTCGAGGGCCAGGAACGCCGACGGCCAGGCATCCGCGCAACGGGTCTGACTTCGGCCCTAACGGGACGTCAGCGGGTTGGGCCTTCACGCCTGGGATCGCATGGCACGAAGCGCATCGGTGGCTCTCCACAAGCGATCGCCCTCGTTTCGCGTCACCTTTCGAAGCCGGGAGATGGGGAGGAGCCGGTGGAGGCTCAGTGACAAGATACGCAGCCAGGTGCGCAGCGGCGTCGGCGTTCAAGTGCATATCAGGGCGGTGCCGGCCGACGGCTTTGGGCGACGGCCGAGCCAGATAGGCAGCCAGCCAGGTGGCTGACCGTTTACGACCAAGGTCGGTCAGGTCAGGGGCGGCCCGGTCGGCCGGCGGCTCGATCGTTTTCCCTTTCGTATGGCAGCCCAGGCAGCCGACCGTCCGGAAGAGGGTCCGCCCCTGGACCGGGTCAGCGACGTTCAAGGCCATCTTGATCTCGTCCTTGAGCGGCTTCTCTTTGACCCCTTGCGCCAGAAATGCCGCCAGGTCGGCCGCGTCGGTCTGGGTGAGGCCGTGCCCTGGCATCCGTGGATTGGGGCGAACCGAGCCGGGATCGACCAGCCACGCTCCAAGCCAGTCGGGGTCGATCGCTCGACCTGCGTCGGCGAGGTCTGGACCAAGATGCGGATGTTTCGGTAAGTCGAGCACCGCGTGGCAATTGGCGCAACCAAGCCGGTCG
>JBDTIR010000493.1:0-4193 GCA_039936275.1 Isosphaeraceae bacterium
GGGACCGACGCCCATCAAGGTCGCGGCGAGGTTGCACTGGGTCTCGTCCCAACCGATATTCTCGATCAAGGGGACGCCGAGTGCATCCCAACGAGCCAAGATCCAGCGGCAGCCTTGCGCGGTTTCGCGGAGTCGGCTGGCGGTTCGAGACGGGTCTTTGGGCAGGCGAGCGGCGATTTCCTCAGCGGCTCGGCAGCGATCTTCATCCCAGCAAAGGTCGGCGCGGTCGGCCATGTCATTGATCTGAGCGCGGATCATGAATTGACAGTAGTCGAGCCGAGCGGCGACGTCGGCGACCTGTTCGAGCAGCCAGGCGTGTTGGTCGTTGTCGGGATGATAGGCGTCGATCAACATTTTGTTGTGCTTGGCGACGGCGTCGGTGAGATGCGGCGGAACGAGGCCGTGTTCGCTGCGCATGCCGTGAGTGAGCGAGTTCATCCGCGAGGCCAGTTTGCCGGCTTCGGTTTTCGGACCTGTGGACTTCTGGGCGTTGCGCTGGTTGGCCAGGCGTCGGGCTTCGGTGCAAGGCATGGGTTGCGGCTCCTGTTTGGCGTGAGACGAAAACGCGGGTACGGAATTCCGGCGTCGTACATCTCACACCATCGCCAAGCGCGGGAGGATCTTTCTCTTTTCTCAAAATAATTCCCGGGCCGCTCACGAAGCCACGTCCGGACCCGCCCCGAGTTCGTTCGTTGGGCGGATCGTTCAAGAGGATTGTCAAGGTCGGGGGGGTGCCCGATTGCGGTCTCGATCTTGATCGGGGAGGAAGAACGCCCGTAAACTGGTGTGTTGCTCACTTCTCGACCGGCCGCCCGTCGGCCATTCTTTCCCGGAGACCGCCGGATGGCCGAGCCAGACATTGCCGATGAGCCCAATCCGCTGCGGTCGCACTTGCCACGTACCAGGGTTCCCGACCCTTGCGCGATCGTCTTGTTCGGGGCGACCGGCGACCTGACGCATCGCAAGCTCGCCCCTGCCCTGTACCATCTGGCGATCGAGGGGCAACTGCCGGCCGAATACGCCGTCGTCGGCTTCGCCCGCAGAGACTGGGACGACGATCGGTTTCGCGACGAGTTGAAGCAAACCCTCGCCGACGACGCCGGCCCTGACTTCGAAGGGTCCTGGCCGTCGTTCGCCGCGCATGTGGCCTTCTGCGGCGGCACTTTCGACGACCCCAAAGGGTACGACCGCCTGCGCGAGAAACTCGAAGAACTCGACGGCACGCACGGCACGCGGGGCAACCGGCTGTTTTACCTGGCCGTCGCCCCCAACTATTTCGCCGAGATCGTGGACCACCTGCAACAAAGCGGCCTGATCCACCCGGCGCACCAGGACGGCCCCTGGAGCCGAGTCGTCGTCGAAAAGCCGTTCGGCCACGACCTCAAGAGCGCCATCGCCCTGGACCGCGACCTCAAGGGGTCGCTCGATGAAACTCAGATCTACCGGATTGACCATTATCTGGGCAAGGAGACGGTCCAGAACATCCTGGCCTTGCGGTTCGCCAACGCGATTTATGAACCGATCTGGAACCGCAGGCACATCGAGAACGTGCAGATCACCGTGGCCGAGGAGGTCGGCATGGCCGGCGGCCGTGGCGATTATTACGACAGCGCCGGCGCGATCCGCGACATGGTCCAGAACCATATGATGCAACTGCTTTGCCTGGTCGCGATGGAGCCGCCGGTCAACCTTTCGGCTGACGCCGTGCGTAACGAGAAGGTCAAGGTGCTCCAGGCCCTGCCTCAGTGGACCGATGAGAACGTCGCCCACAACGTCGTCCGCGCCCAGTACACCAAGGGGTCGATCCAGGGGAAGGACGTTCCCGGCTACCTTCAGGAAAAAGGAGTCGCGGCCGACTCAAGGACGGGAACCTACGTTGCCATGCGTCTGACTCTGGAAACCTGGCGATGGGCGGGCGTGCCGTTCTATCTCCGCACCGGCAAGCGGTTGCCGAAGCGCGCCACCGAGATCGCCATCCAGTTTCACAAGCCGCCCACGGCCTTGTTCGAGGCCGACACCGAGATCGGCGGCGGCGCGAACCAGCTTGTCTTGAGGATTCAGCCCAACGAAGGGGCCAGCCTCTCGTTTCAGGCCAAGGTTCCCGGCTCTCGCAGGCGGCTTCAAGACGTGCGGATGGATTTCCGATACGGCACCTCGTTCGCCGCTCCTCCTCCGGAAGCCTATGAACGGCTTTTGCTCGATGTGATGCTCGGCGACCCGACCTTGTTCACCCGCACCGACGAAGTGGACAACGCCTGGCGGTTCATCACCGACATCCTGACCGCCTGGGAACGCTCCGACGCACCACCGACCACCTATCCGGCCGGCACCTGGGGTCCCGAAGCCGCCGACGCACTGCTCAGCCGAGACGGCGCCCGCTGGCGTCGGACTTGACCGGGCTGCTCAAACGGGTCTCAGCGTTGGTTCCCAAGGGGCCGAGCAGGCCGCATCAAACCAAATCTATCTAATAGGAGGGCGAGCGGTGAGTCGGCGCGTCTGGCTCTGCATTCCGGCGGTCGCCCTGTGCGTACTCGATCATGTGGCCACCATCTGGGGGCAGCCGTCGTACTACTGGACTGACGGCTACAATTACGCCCTGGAAGGTTGCCCGCACGGTCGTTGGTTGTTGCAGCAGCACCCCTTGGCCTTCGCGACGCTGGGGCTCGTGTCGATCGGCCTGTATTGCCTGGCGATTTTGGGGCTGCCCCGACGCCCGGCCATGGTCGTCACCCTGACCGTGGTCATGGGGCACGGCTGGGGGGCCTCAACCTGGATCTTGTTTTGGGCCCCTTATGGGTACTGGCTCTGCCTGCTATTGTGCCTGGCGTCCTCGGTTCTTGTGCTCATCGCGTTGGAAAAGAACCCTCGCCCCATCGAGCCGGTGCAGGCGATCAACCTGATTCTGGAGGAACCAAGCCCATGACCGCCGACACATCCGACGCCTTTCTGAGCGGCCAAGGGATTCCCGTGGACCTGGCCAGGATCGATGCCGAGCTGGCAGGGCTCTGGGGACCAGCCGCCGAGCGCGAAGGCGGGCCAGACCTTGACCACCCGGCCGTTACCAGGATCGCGCAAGCGAACTTGATTATCGGCGGCCTGGGGGCCGCCCCCGGGCGGATTGACGGCGTGCTTGATTCAGTCGTGGCCCGCTACCCTTGCCGGGCGATCCTCTTGCGACAGTCGAATGCGACCGATCGCGCCGTTCATGCCGAAGCCTCGGCCATGTGCCACCTGCCCGCCCCCGGGCTTCCCCAGGTCTGTAGCGAACGGATCGTGCTTCACGCCGGTTCCGGAGCATTCGACCTCTTGCCCGGGGCCGTCCGCCCGTTGCTCGAACCCGGCCTGCCGGTTGTGCTCTGGTGGCTGAACGACCCCCGAGCGGCCGAATCGGTCTTCCGGACCCTGGCCGAGGAATCGACCCGCCTGATCCTTGACCTGCCCGAATCGGGGACCGACCTGGACGCCCTTCGGCTCGCCCTTGACGTCGGCCTCAAGCACTTCGGCCGCGATACCGCCTGGTTCGGCATCTCCGGCTGGCGTGAGTTAATCGCACAACTCTTTGACCCGCCTGGCTCGGAAGCCACCCGGTCGAGGATCGCCAAGGTCCAGATTCGCGCCTCAAGGGCCTTAACCAACCAACCGCCGCGCGGGGCGGCCTGGCTGCTCGGCTGGCTCGCCGGTCAACTGGGCTGGAAGCGCGACCAGCTTCACCAGTCTGCTCCAGGAACCTTGACCGCCACCTTCCTTGGCCCTTCCGGTCCGATCACTACCGAGATCCTGACTGAGATCGACCCGAACGCCCCGTTCGCCAGGATCACCGGCGTCGCCTTGACGACCAGGGAGCCCGAGGGCGAAGGCACGTTCCGGCTCGATCGCCTCGGCGACCCCTCGCTCGACGTTCGCGTCGAGGTCTGCGCCCCGGATTACTGCGACCTGCCCAGGTTCGTTCGTACCCCCGAAGCCGATCCCGCCCGCAGTGTCGCCGCCGCCTTGGAATCGGCCCGCGACGATCCCCCCTATCGCCACGCCCTGCCCCACGCCCTCTGGCTGCTGGGCGGATGATTGAAATCGCGTCTTTATTTTTTATTAATAATCATATTTTTCACAAATAACTCATGAGCTTATCGAAGAAATTCCGTTTCATTCTCGCTCTGATCGGAGTGGTTCTGGTCGTCCCTCGCCTGGCGACGGCC
>JBDTIR010000494.1:0-11009 GCA_039936275.1 Isosphaeraceae bacterium
ACATTAAAAACATGTTGCCACAGTGAGACGTGAATAACTTTGTGGCCACTTTATTCCGACGATCCGGCGGCGAGTTCACGTTCCAGGTTGCCGGAGTCTCGGAGGCTGGCGACGATCGCGGCGGTAAGGGTGCCGGTGTCGTCCATGCGGGGAACCTTGTGCTGGCCGCCGAGCTTGCCGCGCGACCGCATCCAGCCGTCGAACCCGCCGGCTTTGGCCACGACCAGGGCGGGCAACGGTAGGCCGACTCCTTCGGCCCGGTGGGCCTGATAGTCGGCGTTGCGGGCGCAGAGGTCGGCATCGAGGGCCTTGCGGAACCTGGCCAGATCGTCTGGCCTTTTGAGAAATTCGACGATGTAGAGGTGATGGCCCAAGGCGCCTTCAAAGACCGGGCCGACGTGCCAGTCTCGCACGGCGGCCTCGGTCTGGGCCGAGGCTCTGGCCACCGCCGCTTCGACTTCTTCACTGATCAGGTGCTCGCCAAAGGCCGACAGAGTGTACTTGGTCCGGCCGGTGAAGTGGAGCAACGGGGGAGAGAGTGATTCAAACCGGACGGTGTCGCCGATGATATGAGACCACATACCGGCACACGTCGATACGACAATTGCGTAGTTGACGGCGGTCTGGGCGTTGCCCAGCCAGTGCCGGGTTGGGCGGTCGGAGCCGAGTTCGTCGACGGGGATGAACTCATAAAAGAGTCCGTGATCGAAGATCAAGCGGAGCAGGTTCGTGCCCGGGTCTCCGAAAGCGATGAACCCTTCGGAGCAGGGGTACGTTTCCAAGGGGCGAATGTGCGGGCTGCCGAGAACCTTGGCGAAGGCGTCGCGGTAGGGGTCAAACTTGACGCCGCCGTGGACGACGACTTCGAGGGTCGGCCAGACCTCGGCCATGGTCGCTTTGCCGCTCAGGGCCAGGAGGCGGTCGAAGAGGGCCAGGAGCCAGCTTGGCACGCCGCCGATGAGTGTGATCGGCTGATCCAGGCTGCGCTCGGCGAGCAGGGTCAGTTTGCGGTCCCAGTCGGGTTCCAGGGCCAGGTCAAGGGGTGGGAACGTATAAGGGCGGAGGAGCGTGTTCAACTCTTGCGCGGCGATCCCGCTCAGGTCCCCTTGGTGGACGCCGGGCGCGGGCTGTTCCAGGGCGGTCGATCCGCCCAGGAGGAAGACCTTGCCCATGAAGAGGCGGGCCTTGGGGTGCGTGGCCAGGTGGTAGGCCAGCATCGTCTTGGACGCTTTGAGGTTCGAGGCGATCATCCCCCTGGAGATCGGGATGTACTTGGTCGCCCCCTGGGTGGTGCCGCTGGTCAGGGCCAGGTAGGGGATGCGGCCGGGCCAGGTCAGGTTGTCAAAGATCGGGTACTGGTCGCGGAGGTATTGGGTCCAGAGGTCTTCATACGTCCGTAACGGGACGGCCTTCTGGAAGTCGGCCACGGAGCGGACCTTGGCGAAGCCGTGGTCGCGGCCGAACCTTGTCCCGCGCGCCTTGTGGACCAGGCGGAGGAGCTGCCGCTCTTGCTCGGCCGCCGGGTCGAGCGACTCCAGGCGACTGACTCGCCGGCGGGCGTGGACGTGGAAGGCCGTGTTGACCGCCTTGCGGACAGGCTGGGCGCCGGCGACCAGGGTCAGGGGGGAACTCAGATTGACGATCTCTTGATCTCAACGTTTGGGGTTCAGACGAAGAAGGGGTTAAGGATGAGCCACCGTTGACGGCCCCTCGATCATGCGACGTCCTTGGGCCCTCGGCAGAAGTAGGCCCCGGCTGGCGGGACGTTGAGCGGCTGGAAGGCGAACCGGACGTCGTCGAAGAACCGTCGATAGAGGCCCCGGTAGACCCAGGGGAGTTCGGTGATCTGATGATAGGTCCCCCCGGGGGCGAGGACCGCCTTGACGACCCGGAAGAGGTCGCGCTGAAGGTCTTTGGGGAACGAGGGGACGGGCAATCCTGAGATCACGGCGTCAACCTGAGAGATCCCGCGATCGGCCAGGATCATGGCCAGGTCTTGGCAGTCTCCTTCGACGACGTCGAAGTTGGGCAGGTGGTGGAACCGCTCGCGGAGCAGGGTCGAGAAGTCCGGGTCGCGTTCCAGGACGATCACCCGGCAGTCCGGGTGGGCCTTCTCAGCCAGGACGCGGGTGATCGGGCCGGTACCGGCGCCCAGTTCGACCAGGACGCGGGCGCGGTCCCAGTCAACGCCTCGAACCGTCGTCCTGGACAGCCAAGGGCTGCTGGGGGCGAGGCTGGCGATCTTGGTGCCGTGACGGAGGAACTTGCCGAAGAACAGGGAGAAGTCGCTCATCAATGCTCAATCATGTGTGCGTCAAGGACGAAGTGGGTCAGATTGGCCTGGGCCGCGCCGCCTTCGGACGGGTGCGGGGTTCCCCTTTGAGGAACCTGGCGGGATCGAGGGGTTGAGGGATCATCTTCAGGCGGTCGCGCAGGAACCGATCGACCAGATGGTTGACCAGCCTGGCCTTCTCGATCTGAGGAGCGTGGCCGCACTTGGGGATGACGACCTGGCGGCACCTGAGCATCCGGTCGGCCGCTCGGATCGAGCCAGGGACGTCGGCGATGACCCGGTCTTCCGATCCCCAGATGGCCAAACAGGGGTGCGGCACCCGCTCCAGCAAGGGGGCGATCGTGTGGCCGACGGTTCCGCGCAGGGTTCGCACGACCCCCTTCTTCCACTTCCGGTCCTGGAACTTCCGCGAGATCGCCGCGACCAGTTCATCGGAGGCGAACCGGTTCTGGTGGAAGACCGACTTGACCAGGGTATCGTACTGGCTGCGGCGGACCCCCTCCATCATGGGCAGGTTCTCCGCGCCGTGGAACCCTGACGGGCAGATCACGACCAGGCGGGCGACCTTCTCCGGGTTCTTGACGGCGTAGGTCACGACGACCTGGCCGCCAAGGCTTGAACCGACCAGGTTATAGGGAGGCCGCTGAACGAACTCATCCAGATAGATACTGAGCCGGTCGGCCAGGTAATCCACCGTGACCTCACCCCCAGCGTCAATATGTCGATGAAGCGCATCCCCATCGTAAACCAGGAGTTCGGGAACCTTGACATCGAACCGACGGGACCAGAACGTCCGGTTGGCGAACCAGCTTTCGGTCTGCTCGGCCAGACCGTTGACCAGCACGAGCGGGGCGGGGCGCTTGTAACTCTGAAACAGTTGTAGGTTAAAGAATGTCCGGCTATTCGGTTTGTTCGTCATTGCGTACCAGGGCTCCTCGGTGCAGACCGCCGCCTCTTCGCCGAGAGGTCCGGCGGTGGGGCCGCCTCTCGGGCACCACTAAAGATACCATCGGTTCGGTCAGAGGCCAACCTACACGGATCAAGTTGGCGCGATTTTGAGGTAAAGGGCCTGTCCAAACGGTCGCGAACCGGGCCGTCCAGGCAAACGCCCCGCTTGACGACCGCCGCGGCCCTTGGACAAGATAAGGCGGCCATCTTTTGGGCCTTTCTGGTTATTTGAGGAGGCGGCCGAGCCATGCGCGTGTTCATCACCGGGGGAACCGGACTCATCGGCCGTCGCTTGACCCTTGAGCTGCTGGAACGGGGCGACCGTCCGGTGATCCTCTCTCGGCGGGCTGATCGGGTCCGGCTTCGCCCTGCCCTTCGAGAGGTCGAGCTCGTCCAGGGGGACCCCACGATCGCAGGCCCTTGGGACAAGGCGGTCGATGGCTGCGACGCCGTGGTCAACCTCGCGGGCGAGAACCTCTTCGCCGGTCGCTGGAACCCGGAGGTCAAGCGGTCGATCCGTGACAGCAGGGTCCACGCGACCGAGCAGGTCGTTGAGGCCCTGCGCAAGGCCAACAAACGTCCCTCGGTCCTGGTGCAAGGCTCGGCGATCGGCTATTACGGCTCCAACGTCGAGGATGAACTGACCGAGTCGAGCCCGCCGGGGACCGACTTCATGGCCAAGGTTTGCCAGGCCTGGGAGGCCGCCGCGGCCCTTCCTGAGTCGTTCGGCGTCCGCCTGGCCGTGATCCGCACGGGGGTCGTGCTGGCCAAAGGAGAGGGGGCCCTCGGGGCGATGACCCCGGTCTTCAAGTGGCTCCCCGGCGGCGCCGCGCCCGTCGGCGGCGGTGACAGCCGATGGAAGCCCGGACTCGGCCGCCAGTGGATGAGCTGGATTCACCTAAAGGACGTCGTCGGCACCATCCTGCTGGCCCTCGACCACGCCGACGCTCGGGGGCCGATCAACGCCACCTCTCCTCAGGCCGTCCGTAACGCCGACTTCGCTCGGGCCCTGGCCAAGGTGCTCCGTCGCCCGTTCCTGCCGGTCGGCCCGCCAGACGCCTTGCTGAACCTGGTCCTGGGCGAGGTCGCGGAGGTCGTGACCAAGGGGCAGAAAGTCTTGCCCATGAAGGCGTTGAACCTGGGCTACTCGTTCCAATTCCCCGACCTGGCCGACGCCCTGCACGACATCTTCGCGAAGCCCGGGGCCGACGCCAAGGGCGAATCAAAGGTGAAGGAGGCCGGGGTGGCCCATTGATCCAAAGGAGGCGTTCAACGGACCAGCAGTGCCAACGCGGCGCCGAGGACGAAGGACGTCAACAAGGCGGTTAAAGTGACGACCAAAGCCCCGGCTGGCGAACGCTCGGCCAGGTCAGCCAGGGGTTGGAACCAGCCCGGATAGACCGTGCGGAGAACCTCGGGCAACGGGTGCGGGGCAGTGTCGATGACCGGCATCGACGGCGGGGTGGGGGTCGGTAACGCCTTCACCGTCGGAGCAGCCGGGCTCGCCGGCTCGCGAGAAGTTTTGCGGCGGGTCAGGGCTTGAAGCGCCTCGGCCGCCTCGGCGCCGGTCTGGTAGCGGTCTTCGGGGCGGTTCGCCAGCAACTTGTTCAAGACCCTGACCAGGTTCGAAGGCAGGTCGGGCCGCAGGTCGGTGATCGGCACCGGCTGGCCGCTGATCCGCTTGCCCAGCCGCTCGATCGGAGAATCCCCGGGGTAGGGTAAACGCCCGGTAATCAGGTGGTACACCGCGCAGCCCAAGGAGTACAGGTCGCTCCGACCGTCCACGTCCTGACCACACGCCTGCTCGGGAGACATATAATCGATTGTTCCGACGGCGATCCCGTCCGCCGTGGCGAAGTTTGATTCCTCGTCCGCTTCCATCAGGACGCCCAGGCCCAGGTCGAGCACCTTGATCCGCCGTTCGTCGGTCAAGAGCAGGTTCGACGGCTTGATGTCGCGGTGAACGATCCCTTGGCGGTGGGCGTGGTCCAGACCCAAGGCGGCCTGCGCGGCGCAGTCGATCACCTCGGCTGGCGGTAACGGCCCCCTGGCTCGGAACCGCTGGCCGAGACTCTGACCGGGGACGTACTCCATGACGATGTAGAGCACGCTGCCGACCTGTCCGGCGTCGAAGGCGCGGACCACGTTCGGATGGTCCAGGCGGCCAACCAGTTTCATCTCGCGCTGGAACCTGGCGATCACCCGCTCATTGGTCACGATCTCCGGCGCGATGATCTTCAAGGCGACGATCCGGTCCATATGCTGGTGGTGCGCCCGGTAGACCCGACCCATCGACCCGGAGCCCAAGCGGTCGAGGATCACATAGCGGTCAATGACCAGGCCATGCGTCTTGTTCTTGAGCAAGCGGCGGACCTGGAACCCGGTCAAGATCTGGTCGCGAACCAAGCACTCGGCCAAGGACGTCGGATCGAACGGGTATTCACCGGCAAGCACCCGCGCGCGGACATCCTCAAGCTGACGTTCGGTGAGAACGCCGGATCGTCGAATCACCGCGAGTAAGTCGGTCGGCACACCTTCCGCCGACCTGGAGATATCCGATGTCGCCATAGACGCACTCCCCGCGGGAACGTCCTCTCTCGTCAGCCCGTCGATCAATCGG
Source organism: Isosphaeraceae bacterium (assembly GCA_039936275.1). Classification (GTDB taxonomy): domain Bacteria; phylum Planctomycetota; class Planctomycetia; order Isosphaerales; family Isosphaeraceae; genus JBDTIR01. The sequence goes on from JBDTIR010000494.1 coordinate 5,862, forward strand.
CGTGATGGGACGTTCGACCCGCGGTCACTCCTCGGCTCGCCGAATTACGTTCCCGAACATAACATAGCGTACCACCGGCGCTCAAACCGTTTCGGCCGCCCCTTCAAGGATTGTCGTAATCCAAGGTCGGCAAGCGCCCTTTGACCGAGCCTTTTTGCTCGACGATCTGATACCCTGACGGGAGTCACCCCCGAGGCCCAAACAGGCGAAGACCCCAAGATGACTCCCAACGACCCCCAAAACCCCCTGTGTCAGGTCCGTAAGACCCGGGACTTCTTCATCGGCATCGACAGCGACGGCTGCGTCTTCGACACGATGGAAGTGAAGCACAAGGAATGCTTTATCCCCAATATCGTCAAGACGTTCGGACTCGCCGCCGTGTCAAGGTACGCCCGGGAAGTCGCCGAGTTCATCAACCTCTACTCCCACTGGCGGGGGATCAACCGCTTCCCCGGCCTGACCTTAACGATGGACCTTCTGGCCAGGCGTCCTGAAGTTCAGCGCCGAGGCTTTGACGTCCCCATGTTACCCGGCCTGCGCGATTGGATCGAGAGGGAATCCCGACTGGGCAACCCTGCCTTGCTCGCTGAGGTCGAGCGAACCGGGGACCCTGATCTGGACTTGACCCACCAGTGGAGCGAAGCCGTCAACCGCTCGGTCGGCGAGATCGTCCGGGGCGTCCCCCCGTTCCCCTTGGTCCGCGAGTCGCTCCAGGGGCTCGCCGGCAAGGCCGACCTGATCGTCGTCTCGGCCACCCCCGGGGAGGCCCTTCAGCGCGAGTGGGTTGAGCACGACCTGGCCCGCCACGTCGCCTTGATCGCCGGCCAGGAACTCGGCAACAAGACTGAGCATCTCGCCCTGGCCACCGCCGGCCGCTACGCCAAGGACCAGGTCTTGATGGTCGGCGACGCCCCCGGCGACTTCCGCGCCGCTGAGGCCAACGACGCCCTCTTTTACCCGGTCTTGCCCGGTCTGGAAGAAGAATCGTGGCAGCGGTTCCACGACGAGGCCCTCCCCAGGTTCTTCAACGGAACCTATGCAGGCCCCTACATGATTGCCTTGATCGACCGCTTCGAGGCGCTCTTACCCACGACCCCCCCTTGGCAATCCACGCCCACGTCGGGGACAATCAAATCAACGTTGCCGTGACCTTGGATCGGGTTCGCCCAGAACCATCCAGGCAACAAAACGGAGGACCAGATGGACCCTCGACCGCTCTCGGAGTTAACTGGGCAACCCAATCACCCTCACCCCGGCACTCTCCCAAAGGGCGAGGGGGTTCCATCGCTCGCGGAGTTGGCCAGGCGGCTCGATCGGCTCGAACGCGCCAACCGGGTCTGGAGGCGGCTCGCCTTGACGGGGTTTGCTCTGGTCGTGCTTCTGGCGGCCAGCACCCTGGGCCGCCCTCGCCCCTTGGCGGCCCAGCAGCCCGAACCGGCAGCCGTCAAGGCGGTCGAAGGGTCGCCCGACCACGTCAAGTTCGCCGAGGACCGGCTTCGGCTCGCCAAGAAGGCCATCGGCATCGTCAACGAGTTGGCCGATCGTGGGTTCCAGATCGCCAATCAGCGGCAAGACTACTACCGATGGTCATACCGGATGCTCGGCGATCAGATCTATCTGAGCTTGACCGACGCCGACCCGAGGGTCGCCGATCCCGAGGTCTACCTCGCCGTCACCCACGCCAAGGCCAACCCCGCGCGGTTCGCCGCGTTCACCGCCCACCTCAAGCGGATGATCTGGTGGGAAGACCTCAACCGTCCCCTGGCCCGCAAGGGGACGATCTCGGTCCTGGCCTATTCAGACGTCCAGGCCGCCCGGATCGAGGCCGAACTCTGGCTCGCCCGCGAACGGCTCAAGGAAACCGACGCGGCCCAACCTTTGAAATCCGGACCAGCGAACGGCCCCTTAACTCCAGACCAAGCCCCCGGTTCCAAGGAGTGATCCCAACATGGCGACGACCCACGATCCCCGGATGACCGAGAACGAACGGCGGGCGCGGGCCATCTACGGCCCGGGCCCCAGACGGCTCCGCTGGACCGCCGAGGAGTATTACCGCCTGGCCGAACTCGGGTTCTTCCGCAACCGCCGCGTGGAGTTGATCGAAGGGGACATCATCCAGATGAGCGCGGTTAAACCGCACCATTCGATCGCGTTGGACCTGGCGGACGAGGCTATTCAGGCGGTGTTCGGTCCGGGGTATCGCATGCGGATTCAGCAGCCAATTGATCTGGGCCGCCGTTCCCAGCCTGAGCCGGACCTGGCCGTCGTTGCCGGCCGCGCCCGTGATTTCACCGACCATCCGACGACCGCCCTGCTCGTCGTTGAAGTCAGTGACTCCTCGCTCAGGCGCGACCGCACGGTCAAGGTCCATCTCTACGCACAGGCCGGCTTGGCGGACTACTGGATCATTAACCTGGTCGAGCGCCAGCTTGAAATCCACCGCAACCCCGGTCCTGATCCCGATCGCGCTGGCCGGTTCCGCTACGCCGAGGTCAACATCGTGCCTGCCGACGGCCAGGCGTCCCCCTTGGCCAAGCCCGACGCCGTGATTGCGGTCGCCGACTTGCTCCCTTGAGACTAGACGAAACCTCGCCTGCAAGGGTACGTTATGGCCTTTGTTCCGCGCCCGGCCCTCGACAACCGAGAACTTTGAGCAGACGCAAACATGGCACAACCCAATGCCGACATCGGCCTGATCGGCCTGGCCGTGATGGGCGAGAACCTCGTCCTGAACATGGCCAGCCAAGGCTTCACCGTGGCCGTCTTCAATCGAACCACCTCGAAGGTGGACGACTTCATCAAGGGCCGCGCCCGGGGCAAAACGATCCTGGGCACGCACTCGCTCAAGGAACTGGTGGCCTCCTTGAAGCGTCCGCGCAAGGTGATGATGATGGTCAAGGCCGGCGCACCGGTCGACGCCGTGATCGATCAACTCGTCCCGCTCCTGGACAAAGGCGACATCCTGATCGACGGCGGCAACAGCCACTACCCGGACAGCACCAGACGCACCCGGGACCTCAAGCAGAAAGGCCTTCTGTTCATCGGCACCGGGGTTTCCGGCGGTGAGGAAGGGGCCTTGCTCGGGCCTTCGATCATGCCCGGCGGCAATCCGGACGCCTGGCCCGCCGTCAAGCCGATCTTCCAGGCGATCGCCGCCAAGGTGGACGACGGCGTCCCTTGCTGTGACTGGGTCGGCCCCGAAGGGGCAGGCCATTACGTCAAGATGGTCCATAACGGCATCGAATATGGCGACATTCAGCTTATTTGCGAATCTTACCACTTGATGAAGTTGCTCCTGGGCATGAACGCCGCGGCGCTTCACGAGGTTTTCGCACGCTGGAACACCGGCCCACTTGACAGCTACCTCATCGAGATCACCTGCGACATCTTCGGCTATACCGACGAAGAGACCGGCAAACCCCTGGTTGACCTGATCCTCGACAAGGCCGGACAAAAAGGGACGGGCAAATGGACCGTCACCTCGGCGCTCGACCTGGGCGTCCCCCTGACCCTGATCGCCGAGGCCGTCTTCGCGCGCTGCCTGTCGGCCCAGAAGGATGAGCGGGTCGTGGCCGAGCAGGTGCTCGGCGGCCCTAAAGTTCACTTCGAAGGCAATGCCCAGCAGTTCGTGGGCGACGTCGAGATGGCCCTCTACGCCAGCAAGATTATCTCCTACGCCCAAGGGTACACCTTGATGGCCGCCATGGCGCGTGAGTCTGACTGGGAACTGAACAACGGCGGGATCGCCCTGATGTGGCGCGGCGGCTGCATCATCCGGAGCGCCTTTTTGGGCAAGATCAAGGAGGCGTTCGACCGCAATCCCAAGTTGCCGAACCTGCTGCTTGATCCCTTCTTCAAGGCCGAGATCGAACGCGCCCAGCCTGGCTGGCGACGGGTCTGCGCCGCAGCCGTGACTCAGGGCATTCCGTTGCCGGCAATCACGTCGGCCCTGGCCTATTACGACGGCTATCGTTGCGGCCGCTTGCCGGCCAACCTGCTCCAGGCCCAGCGCGATTACTTCGGCGCTCATACCTATGAGCGAACCGACAAGCCTCGTGGCGAATTCTTCCACACTAACTGGACCGGTCGCGGCGGGACCACCTCGTCAACCACCTACAACGCTTGATTGATCCAAAACCATTTCACCAAAGAATCGGTCGAGCCATCAACGTGAGGGATCGTTCATTCGATTCCTCACGATATCACGTCTATCCCTTTGAACTGTGTCGATTTTGCTTATTTTTTTCCTGGTAAACGCGGTCTTATCCCCGTACTTTCGTTCGCTTGTCCCTCCAAAAAGGTTGATGTGGGTCATCAGAAGTTACGCGGCTGAGAGCCAGGGCCGGCGAGATTGCCGGAAGGTAGGGCGAATTCGTAAACAACCAATCGCGCAACTCCTATCCCTTCGTCTCATCAGCGGTCGGACGAACGGCGTCGAAGGCCAAACGAGAGGCGGGCGCCGGGTGGCGATCCGCCAAAGACCCGCGAGATTCTGGCGATTGATATCAAAAGGCCCAGTCAATTTCACCGCGCTGTTTATTTGACAGGCCCGACCGGCGTGGGCAAGACGGCCGTCGGCGTGGCCCTGGCGCAGCGTCTGGGCGCCGAAGTAGTGGCGATGGACTCGATGTCGCTGTATCGGGGGATGGACGTCGGCACGGCCAAGCCGACGATCGCGGAGCGTCAAGGGATCCCACATCACTTGATTGATCGGCTTGACCCCTGGGAGGCGGCGAGCGTCGCCAGCTATCGCGATTGGGCGCGCGAAGCCGTCGAGGACGTCGAGCGGCGAGGCAAGCGGGTGCTGTTCGTCGGCGGCACCCCGCTTTATTTGAAAGCACTCTTACGAGGCATGTTCGATGGGCCCGGGGCCGATCAAGAGCATCGCGACCGCTTGGAGGCCGAGGCCGACTGCCTGGGCAACCAGGCGATGCTTGATCGACTTTCCAAGGTTGATCCGTCAACCGCCGCTCGCTTGCACCCGAACGACCTCAGGCGGATCATCCGCGCCCTGGAGGTGATCGAGGCGACCGGGCGGCCGATCAGCGATTGGCAGCGAGAGCACGACCGGCCCGCGGACGGGGTGACGGTGATCGCCTTGACCCGTCCGAGAGACGAATTGCGCGATCGAATTAACCGGCGCGTGCT
>JBDTIR010000495.1:0-3086 GCA_039936275.1 Isosphaeraceae bacterium
CCTCAAGTATGAGTCGCACGTCAAGGCCGGCAAGTTCCTCCTGATCGCACACGGCACCCCCGAAGAGGTCGTCCGGGCCCGAGAGCTGCTGTCCCCCCAAACCCCCGAGGACATGCAGATTTACGAGACCACGGCTGTCTGACAGTGATCCGGCTGGGTTCCCGTGGTTGATCGGGTCGGGTTCCAGACTTCCAGACCAGGCGCAATCCTGGGGTGTACGCCAGACGCCCCTCGTGCTAGAGTCCTTCCAACGATGCCGATCCGCGCGGGCAAGGATGCCTTTACGATCCCGGGAGACGGCTCCCCCGGGGTGTATCGCGGAACGGTGCGCGGCGAGAGCGGACACGATGCCCGCTCTCGCTGCTTTCCTCAAGGCTTGCAACGCATCCACCTTCAAAACTGGTCCGCCCCGATGACCTCGCCCCCGGCTCGGGTCGAGAGCCCGCTAAAGATTTGCGGATTGACCGACTCCTTGAGAAACCGGATCGAACCGTCGCAGAAGAGGAAGTTGCACCCTCCTGGATGCAGGCTCCAGAAATCATCGGCGCCGGCCCCCTTGAAGTTCGGCACGTCCACCCACTGCTGACCGCCTGGCGATGGGCCAGTGTGCCCCAGGACCATCACGTTGGACGGTTCGCAGTCCTGGACTCGCCAGTTCGGCTGAGTGCAGACCAATGCGGAAGGAATTGCGCCGGCCCAGGCTGCGTCGGCGAGGTTGCGCGACCGCTCGCCAACCATCAAGGTCGTGCTTGACCCGTCGGTCACGTCGCGCAGGCCGATCCCGCTGTTGCGATAGAACAGACCGTTGTTGTCGGCCGGTGAGTCGGCCACCTCGAACTGTCCGGCCGACGCCACGTACTGACTAGCCGACAGGTCGCTGACCAGCACGTTCCCCGCGCCATCCTTGAGCGTGACCGCCCCTTTACCAACCGAACTAGGGCAAAGGAAGCTCGATAAGGTCGCCGTACGTACGGTTCGCGACGCCTGAGCGGTGATCGGCATCGAGAAATTGACCGCGTTGTACAGCGGCCTTTGCTCAAGGTCGTTCAAGATCATCGTCCCCCAACCCCACCCGGGGCCAAGCTCCTGGCCAGTGCTCGGGTTGCCCTGGACCTGGCTGACGTACCCGGGCGGGAAGACGTTCACCGCGCCGTGATAGTTATGCATCGCCAGGCCGATCTGCTTGAGGTTGTTGGCGCACTGCGTTCGTCTCGCCGCCTCGCGCGCCGCCTGAACGGCCGGTAAGAGCAAGGCGATCAGGACGCCGATGATCGCAATGACCACCAGCAACTCGATCAACGTGAACCCCCGGCCCCGGCCGGAATCTTGGTCCAGACTCATGAGATGCTCCCGTTTTTGGTTTGAATTTGATCGCCGATCCGATTCATGATTCCAAATTTAGAATCTTGAATTTTGAATTATGAACCTGTGTTAAACCATGAGCACCTGAAGGTGCGCCGACACGGGGTGGTGCAGCGCCGGCAAGGTGACATGAAATGAACAGAAATGGATAGGATCGGCTTCAAATCAAACGGAGTTGAAGCCAGGACAGCCGCCGCCCTGTCGTCGGGGGGGGCCAGTCCGGCCAATCTTGCCGATACGCGGAAGTCAGGGCCGCCGCGTTGAGCAGGTGATCGGTCAAAGCAGGAGGTAGGAGGGTTTCGAGGGACAGGATCGGCGGGGTGAGCCTGGCATGGACCTCGGCCTTCAAGACACCGACGGTTGTCATGTCGCTCGCCGACGACTCGATCGGTTCCGCCTCGGCGCGGTGGAATCGCTCGGCCAGGGACCGCGCCAGCACGTCCGCCGCCTCGGCCTGGTATGGGACGGGATAAAGCAAGGCAATCGTCAGGCAGAGCCACGACCCGCATCGACACATCGGCTTGGACCTCGCGATCAGGTTCCGTTATAATCCTAGACAGGACCGGGGGACGCGGTCAAGTCAACGGGCCCGGCGAAGTTCAGCCTCAGCCAAACGGCAACCGGACGCCAAAGCGCTACCTGAACGGCCAATCGTCTGAAGGAATGGACTCTGCCCCATGAGAACATCCGCGTGCCTATTCCTGTGGATGGGACTCCTCCTCGTCGGCTTCGCTCCGGCTCGCGCCCAAGATCCGGCGGCCGACCCACCCCCGACGCCCTCAGGGGGCGACCCCTTTACCCGGTTTGCCTTGCCGGACGACTGGCAGGCCACCTTCTGGGCCGGCCCTGGAGTCAAGGAACTCCTGACCCTCGACGCCAAGGGGCTGGCCGCCCTCGTGCCAGCCCAGGCAGGCTTTCGCTATTGCAAGTGCCCGGCGTGCGACGCTCCCGAAACCGACGACCCGCTGGCTTGGTCGCTCGCCAAGCCCGACGTCGTCACCTGCCGGAAGTGCGGCGTCAGCGTGCCCAACGACGCCTTCCCCGCCAAGGTTCCGCCGGCCCCTGGCAAGCCCCCTGTCGTTCCCAAGGAATCGATCGAGGTCTTGCCACGCCTGGTCCATCATTACCCGTTTCATACCGTTGACCCAATCAAGCAAGATTACCCCGACGAACGTCTGTATCTCTCCGCCAGGCGAGACTACGAGGCCCGGACCTTCTTCGCCAAGGCGGCCCTTTACGCGGCTGTACGCTACAATCAGAGCGGAAGGGGCGTAAGGAATGCCCCTCTGGCACGTCTGGCGAGCGTCCTGATTCTTCGGTTCGCCCGGGTCTATCCAACCTATGCCACACACCTTGACCAGCCAGGGCTCCCCAAGATCCTCCAGCCGGCCGACCTCGCGCCCCCTTATCGTCGAGGCTACCAGACGGCCAAGTGGGACTGGTCCGGCTGTCTCGATGTCCCGTTAAACTTGGTGATTGCCTACGCCTTGATCCGCGACGACCCGGCCTTGATCGACGCCGGCAGAGCCCTGGACGATCCCAACCCGGCGCGGACCATCGAGCGCGACCTGTTCCGCGCTTCCGCCCGGTTCACGCTCCGCCAACCAGACGAGGAGACCGAGGCGTCGCTCTATGCCGTGCGCGGGGTTTTGGCCGTCGGGCGGCTCTTGGGCGACGCCGCGCTGATGCTTGAGGCCGGCCGTCGGCTCGATCGGTTCGCCGAG